>NZ_SZPP01000032.1:0-45215 GCF_030263775.1 Candidatus Jettenia sp. AMX1 | reverse complement strand
GGGTATGGTTGTGATCGTGTGACACTCTCAGAGGAAACGGAGAGAAACGGGGAAGACAAACCTCAGCCTGTAGCCACTACGCCAGTGTTTTACTCTACACAATACAAAAGTTAGTGCAGTGATTTTATATTAATCACGACTTGAATTTGTCCAGTTGTTTATTAGGTATCCAAAACTACCAGGTTAATTTTTACCGGAAGCCCCGAAATATTTACCATATTGCTGGAACAAGATGAGAATCGGTTATTGTCCTGTCTGCTGTAACAAGTGACACTACTTGTCCAAACTCTTCAGCAGACTGGATTACTGTACCGATAATGATAGCATCGTGGATGTCAAAGCCGGTGGGTGCAATAGATACAATCGAAAGATCCATTGGATGGAAAAGGATATTTTCAGCAGTTTCGACTTGTTGTAAGACCTCTTCAAAGGATAGTGGTATGCGCTTACGGTGGTAAAGGTATTTTATTTCCATCGTTACTATTGATGGAATGATAATAATATTGGAAGGGTTTGATAATGCTGATTTAGCCTTTGAACTTAGTCGAGAACTTGCTGTGAGAAACCACACCCATGGGTGTGTATCAGTCACTATATACACTAAATAGGTTCCTTTAGTTTTATCTTAACGGCTTCTATATCTTCGGGCGTAATATCCTGGCTTCCTTTTAGTAAGCCGTAAAGAGCCGCTGAGGTATGAGTCTTAACTTTATGTTTTTTAGATTTCACCTGAGTTTTAAGAGCTTGTAGCTTTAATTCTATCAATTTGATTTCGTTTAATAAGGTTGAGTTATGCATAACGGTTGTCCTTAAAATTTAACAGATTGAAATTTAATATTGTCATAATGATTTTTCATAAGATCATTTGAATTTTACTCTGATGGTAGGAAATAGTCAATAAGGATATATAGTATCCTGTTGCGAGGATCAAAGGGGTTGTATCTTAAAAAATATAAACTTTTACAGGAATTTCAGGCAAGTGTGTTTTCAAACAGATGCTTCAATAGGTTTAGCACAGGGTTTGGAAACAAGATGTGGGCTGGGGTAAAGTTTAGGCGCTTACAAAAATATTTTGATATTTTTTAACAAAAATATCCGCAAAACTAACCCTGTCAGGGTTTAAAACCCTGACAGGGTTGACTCGTAAACTTTGTGCTTCGGATTTTGTCTTTTCCAACTCGTTTGGATTAGGAACAAGCAGTTAAACTCTATTTGGCCGCTGGCGTCCAGCGGCAGATTAACGAAAAAAATTACGTATATGAAAGGGGATGAGGAAAATGAGGGTTAAGATCAAGAAATTAAAGAAACCCGAGAAGATACTGGCTGGTAGTACTTAGGGGTGGTAATTGTTTCTTTAATGAAACTGGGGAAAGCAGTTGAAAAACGGCTTTCCCCATGTAATGAATATCTAACTTGATTGGATTTTTGTTGTATTGCTTGTGCCTTGCTCTTTCGTATCAACTTTTACATTTTTTGCAAAATATGCGGCTGAATGATTATATGGATAGATGGTTATATGGTTAATTGATCAACCATCCAACCATCAGCCATATTATGATTTTGTTTCTTCCAACTCTTTTGGACTAGGACTTAATTATGGAACCTTCTCATACACCAAAAACCCTTGGATACCTTGACGTACTCCGCAGGCCTGCATTTGCACTCTATTTTAGCGGTGCATTGGTCGATACCTTTGGCAATAACATCTTTTTAATGACCGTCTTATGGTCCATTTTCAAACTTACGGGATCTCCCATATCACTGAGTGGAATAATTGCGGTATCAATAGCGCCCACGATCCTCTTTGCCCCGCTCGCCGGAACTATAGTAGACCGATGGGACCGCAGACGTATCGCCCTAATACTTATCCTGTTGAATGCAGCTATAATCTTGTGTGGTGTGCTTTTTTGTAAATTAAATCTTCTCGGTATAGCTTTACTATTCACACTCTGTATCCTGATCTCGATTAGCAATGTCTTTTTTAACCTGTCCGTGGTTAGCCTGTTACCAGAAATCGTCCCTGAAGAGGGACTTGTCGCAGCCAATGCCCTTGTAGGCTCTTCGGTACAAACGGGAAGGATTATCGGGAGTGGCCTTACAGGGGTTATCCTGGAATACTTTTCCATTGAAAGGGTACTCCTCATAGATGCATCCACATATATTTTTGGCGCCCTATGCCTTTTCTTTATGCTCCGGTTCCCCCTTGTATCATCCAAAAAAGCAGCTATGAGAGCAAAGGTGGAGACATGGAAGAATTTTACTGCCTGTATACACTATATAAAAGTAACTCCCGTGATTTTGGGTATTTCCGTAATTTTTCTGCTTCCACAGATGACGGAATATCTCCTCTCTGTTCTACAAGTCCCCTATGTGTCAGAGGTATTAAGACGAGGCCCATCGGCCCTGGGCACGATCGATGCAGTATTTGGAACAGGAGCAATCGTTGGATCACTCGTTCTTGTCGCCTTGATCCGTTTTTGGGGAGAAAATATTTTTTTCTGGATTGGACCGGTTGGAATGGGAATGGGCTATCTCCTCTTTGCCCTGGCAGGGGGGTTATTTGAGGCGGTTCCAGCAAGCTTTCTTGTTGGCTTATCAGGCTCAATGACCCATATTTTTTACATAACCTCTATTCAACGACAGGTAAACAACAATTTTCTGGGCAGATTTCTGAGCTTCCTGGATTGGTCAAATTCTATCCTTACCTTGTCATTAGTACTGGGTATTGGCGTGTTAATAAAATTTTACAATACCAGGGCAAGTTTTGTAATTATGTCAATTTTGTTATTTGTTGGTGCAGGGCTTGGAGTAAGGATGGCTATACGGATGAGAACTCTCCCTCTGGTGAATGATCAAATTAAATCAAGTTACGAAGGTTAGTGCTTTATTTTCCCTTGCAGGTTCAATTTTGTAAATTGAACCCGTATATTTGCACGGTTATTGGTTGACATCGTTCACAAATTCGAAGCGTAATAGAAAGATGCGAAATTTTGGGTTCAGGTTATAAACCGTTCGGCTGAGTTCACGGTAAAGCCTGAATCCGCAATAAGAAACAGTATTGGCGGATTCGGCGTAAAAACCAACGCCTTAATCCACCCTACGTATGATTAAGATTTCAGGAAATCGATACCATAGGATTTTACATCATGAGAGTGTTTTGAATCATATTTCATAATAGCTCTTGCTATTAGTGAGAAATTATCACTTGGTAAGGTATGAGGAATTATGAGGACTCCACTATGAGAACGATGCTCGTGAAAGAATTGAACGGTCAGGCGGATAAAATCGTTCCTGTTGCGTGTTACAAGGCATCTCTTTTCAGAGGCTGCCAGGTTAAGATGTTCTTTATCTTCAGTCTGCGCCATGCCGATTTCATGGGCGCTGACGGCATCTATGCCGTGCTTTCTGAGTATTTCTGCAATCTTTGGGCTCAGATCTTCATCAAGATAATATTTCAACGGTCCTCTCTGATAAGGAATGGGTATTTTTTATGAACCTGCTCTTCAGTCAACCCTGCATTCTGCTTTATAAGAAGGTCGATCCCTTCAGGATAGGTTCTGTAGTAACCTATGGCAGACCTCAACTGCTGTTCTGTGAGCCAGTGGTAAGCCTTTTGCAAGCGATTAAGGTTTTCATCAACACCTTTGTATGTTGCAATAACCTCCCAGACCTCAATGCCTGTGCCTGCAATCCGGGCCCTTCGTCCTGTTGTGCCTTCGGTAAAGACGATACCCGGGCACCGCTGCATCCTCACTGCCTCATCAAGCAGTTCATTTGCAACAACAGAAAACTCTTTGCCGGTATCTCTGGCTATTTGTTCAATTTCTTTCAGTGTTTTTTCCTGAATCCTTATACTTTTCTGAACTGTTGGCATACTATCTCCTTATCTAGATTACGTTGTATGACAATATATTACATGGTAAGACTAGTATTGTCAAGGAGTTTAGGAACAAGCAGTAAAAAATCAGTCAAACCATATTTGGCTGCTGGCGTCCAGAGGTGTTTAGTAGAAGAGCATTAAATAATTGAAAGGGGGTGAGGAAAATGAAGGTTAAGATCAAGAAATTAAAGGGACAAGAGAAGCCACAAGGTAGTGTGGTGACGTGGTAATTGTTTCTTTAATGAGCATGGGGTAGCAGTTGAAAAACTGCTACCCCTATCTATGAATATCTACTTGATTGTATTGTAATGTTTATTGTATTGCATGTTTCCAAACGTTGTTTCTTGAAATCAGTCAATGAGAAGGTAAGAAATTATAACTCGTGAGATATATTATACATTGGTATTACTGACGATTGATGTATTAAATTGATTCAAAATTGATGCTATTGTTTGATTTGGTATTTTTCCCAATTTCTTTATAATCAGACTTTGATTAATGGTAACTACTTTGCCCAATTTAATTATAGACTTTTTTGGTAAACCCGAAGTCTTCAGATCTGTGGAGGAAAGGAGATATTCATCTTCTGGAACCTGAGAAGGTACCTGCGAACTGATAGCCATAACAATGACATCCTTATGGTTGTTATTAAATTGATCGGAGGAAATTATTAAAGCTGGACGTTGTTTTGTAGCCGAAAGATCAGTAAAGGGGAAAGGTATTAATATTACATCACCTTTATTAAAGATTGTCATATATCGAGTCCTCTGGATTGTCCCAGAAGTCGAAAGAGGGTTCGGCCACCTTAAGGAGTGATAAATCGTCTAATGAGAGTTTTTGCAGAGATAATAATTTAGACAAAAGTATTTTTTGTTCCTGTTGATTCAGGTGTTCAATCGCATCTGTTAAGTCTTTTAAAGAAAGTTCTATAGCCATAATCTATTCCCCTATAATGAAGTACATTAATATTATAAATGTAGAAAAATATTAATGTCAATGAAGAATATGAAGAATATTAAGGGTAAAGAAAGGTATGATCTGTACTCGAAACAGAGTTTCGAGGCAAGTGTGTTTCCAAACGGATGCTTCAACAGGTTCAGCACATGGTTTGGGAACAAGTAGTTAAAAAGCGGTCAAATAGTATTTGGCCGCTGGCGTCCAGCGGCAGATTAGCGAAAGGATATTACATATATGAAAGGGAGTGAGTGAAATGAAGGTTAAGATCAAAAAATTAAAGGGACAAGAGAAGATACTGGCTGGTAGTCTTGTGGGTTGGTAATTGTTTCTTTAATGAAACTGGGGAAGGCAGTTTTATACTGCCTTCCCCAGTGTTTGCTGTTTTAAATAGATGAATAATTGATTACGTAACTAATTATTAAATAGGTAATTTTATGAGAGAAAGAAATCAGCAAGGTTCCATCTCCGTAAATGCGATTGCTGGAACGTATGTTGTACTGTTGGGGATCAACATGAAAGAAGATGCCTGTAAAGGGCTTTTGGGCTTCGCAATTGAAAGAACTGACCGTACTGAGGAAGAACACTACAAGTCAACAACGTTAGCCCAAGTTTCGCATTAAGGATAAAATAGGTAAAAAGGTGAATCTTTCAAACTTTTTTACTAAAGATCTCTTCCATTGGAATACTATCAAATTTAGCTTCTCTGTCTGCCTTAAGCCTTTTTTCTGCTATCTCATGAATCTTCTTATCTGGTTGATCTAAACTCTCAATTAATCCTTCAATAACAAGAAATCGTTTACGTACCTTTTTGCCGTACTAAATTATCCACCTTTTCTGCCATTTCTTTCATGGTTTTTTCTAAGAGATATCGATAGTATTCCATTTCTTCCTCACGGAGATTTTGTGGGATATAAATGGGGTCTCCGTACATCATTAGTGCTTGGGAAAATGGTTTTGGGATACGAAATTTATCCCAACTGGGAAGTTCCCAATAGCTGGATAATCCGACAACGGTTGGAATGATAGGTAATTGTGTCTTTTTACTAAGATAAATGCTGCCGGATTGGACTACGTATCGAGGTCCTCTCGGACCGTCCGGAGTAATTGCCAGAGGATATCCTTCTCGTGCCTTATCAACCAGTGCCTTTACAGCCCGCATACCACCTCTCGTAGTCGATCCCCGAATAACACCAAACCCCAGCTTCTTAATTACCCGTGCGATGTATTCACCATCAGAGTGCTGACTGATGAGTACCTGTATCTTGCTTTTACGGCCTACGTAAGCTGGAATGAGCATCATGCAATGCCAGAAGGCATAGATGGCAGGGAGATTTTTGGTTTTCTTATTAAATCCTTTGGGAATGTCTTCAATCCGAATGGTAAAGGCTAATAACCTTATTAACCAGGAACCCAGAAATCCTATAATTAAAAATTTTACCTTTTTCATTTTAGAAGTTAGGACGCGGATTTACACAGATATACACAGACTTATTCCCTAAGATTAGCAAAAACCTTCTCATCTAGTACCATTTCACTATAATGTTTTCTACGAGATCGTACTAAGATATCTCATAAACAAAGCCATGACGGGGACGTCTGATTCAATCTTGCAGATTGAACCATAACGGTTAATCGGGCGCGACTTCGGTTCAATGAACCAGTATTAAAATATTGTTTTTAATATCCTGATAATCTGTGTTTATCCGCGCCCCAAATAGAAATAGTGAATTTAGCTTTCAACCATGGACAGATACAAAACGCATTTATTACAGCTAATATTGTCGTTCTCGCAGAAATCCTTAAAGATCTGATATAATCCTTGCTGTCGTCTGATAGAGTTTATAATTTTCTTTGCTACCTTTGATTGTCCAAAGATACGATTTTCCATGAACCGTAGTGTACTCGTCATGGGAAGTGGTGGATAATTTCTGTACAAAAGATGCAGTACTTTCTCTAGTCTGACATCGTTATGTTTTCTGGCATAGATAAGCAGGATAGGGATGATAACATTAATGAAGATGTTGGAAGTTCTCTCCTTCCCAAGTAATTTTTGTGGATTCTTAAGCCTTATGCCGCCTATGGTATAATGGTACGACCAATAGAGGTCGTGAATATTGAGAAAAAGGGACTGAGTAGTATTGATTAATGTATTGATATGTTCTCTTGTGTAATCTTCTTTTGTTTGAAATATCCATAAGATGCGATGGAAGATACCGTTTGGTGCACATTCAGAGAGGATATTGGCAATAGCCGCAATCCTTCTTTCCGGAAAGTTTGCAGGTCTTATCTTTGCATAAGACCAATCGTCTTTTATCATAGAGGTTTTATTAATTTTTGCTTGAATCACCTTCCATGCGTCTTCGAGATCGTTTATATATTTTGTTGTCTCATCATTATATGATTTCTCTGAATTTCTCTGGTGAGGCAGCAAACCTGCTATGCCTAGTAATAAAGATTGGGTATGTAGTTTCTTCATTTGGACAGGGACGTCCTCGGGAATTAAGGAGTGAAAATCTTTCAGGGATACGAGAGAGGCTAATCTTAGGAATGATTCTTTATTTTCCTTATATCCCAGTGATTCCATAATTGCTTCATAGATTGTTTGCTCAAAGGGTTTTTTCTTTAGCCACTCCTCATACCTTTTTGCCTTTTGAAGAATACGTTCATCTCCGGCATAATCAAGGAAATGACCTACCCATTGTTCATCTATCTTCTGATTTCCTATTTCTCTATGGCAGTGCCCGGCGTGTACCTTTCGACCTTTTAGATAAGATTCAATATCAACTACATCGATTATATCGTCGAGCTCTGCATCTAAGTATTGGGACAGGGTCAATTGCGTAACTATTTGTCCCAAAGAATTTTTAATGTATTTTCCTTCATTATCATTCCACATTGTGACATGTAAGCATATACTATCATAGGTTTCTTGTTTATCATGTTGATGTTTCATCCAATCAGATGCAAAGACATGAATTTCAATATTACCCTTTATAAGTCCCTTACCTTCAAGAAGAATTTCCGCATGTTTGAAATCTGGTCCTCCTTCGGAATTCCACCACCCTGGTGATAAAACTTCCAGGCGTAGGCCATCGTCGGTATAGAGTTTATCTTTTTTAAAATGCTGTCCAAACCAGATACATCGAACCAATTCTTCCTTGATGAGTTTTTCCGTACCCTCGAGAACCAATAAGGATGAATGGTTATTTATATCTACATTTACGTTGTTGTGTAATGAGCTTATAAGTTGTCGATAGGTATATGAAAAACAATTTGTAGGATATTTATTGAGGTTAAGCATAAATACTTGTGTATGACTTATAGTAATGCATGAGTTACATGAGTTATTGAATGGCCATGAGTAAAGATTTTGGTAGGATACGGAAACTTTAAAATTCTTTTATACCTGAATTTTATCCGGTAAATTTTACCTAAAAACGGGAGTCTTTATTTAACCTTGTTATTTGTATCCTAACTTCTGAAGTTTGCTTTTATCTTTCCGCCATTTTTCCATAACTTTGACTTGGAGCTCAAGATATACTTTCCTGCCTATTTGCTTCTCTATCTCTTCTCTGGCAATAACGCCAACATGCTTAATAGCCTTACCGTTTTCCCCGATAATAATTCCCTTTTGAGAGTTACGTTCCACATAAATAATAGCTCTGATAAAGTCCTTGCCTGCTTCCCGTTCCTTAAATTCTTCAATTTCCACAGTTGTGGAGTATGGGATTTCTTCACCGTAAAATTCGAAGATTTTTTCTCTGACGATTTCAGAAGCAAGAAATCTTTCATTGTAGTCAGTCATATAGTCCTCTGGATAGAAAGGCTCTCCTTCGGGCAGATATTTTACAATAAGGGAGAGCATCAGATCTATATTGACTCCTTTTAGGGCTGAGATAGGTACGATTTCTGCAAATTTTAATTGGGCATCATATGCCGAGATAATGGGTATAAGACTATCTTTTTCTACCAGATCTACTTTATTAACAGCTAAAATAACAGGTGCATTTACCTGAGATAATTTTTTGAGAACTTCTCTGTCTTTATCGGTAGATGGCTTACATGGTTCTACCATCAACAAAATTACATCCACATCTTCTATTACACTGTAAGCTGTTTTTACCATATATGTTTGTAACTCATATCTTGGTTCAATAATACCTGGTGTATCATAAAAGATAATCTGATAATCTTCCTTGGTTAATACACCCATGATCTTTTTTCTCGTTGTTTGTGGTTTCGGGGTGACGATAGATAATTTACATCCCAAAAGGTCGTTAATAAGAGTTGATTTGCCTACATTGGGTTTGCCTATAATAGCCACATAACCTGACTTGAAATTTTTTTTATTTAATTCCATACCGTATCTGCGCCAAAATTACTTGCATACATAGGTTAATTTTGATTAATATAATATTTTACATAATTAACTGCTACTTAGCATTCTAAACTTTCGATTGCTGTGAATCAAGCACTTTAGTGATACCTAAACAAAAATATGGAGGATGTTACTTGGAAGAAGTGAAACAACAATATTCTACGTCTGTGCTAGTTCAGGATCTTTCTATGGAAATTAAAAAGTCAAATACCAAAAAGGCTGTTAAAAATAAAAAGAAAAAGTTGAATTCCCAAAGAGTTCGATGGTATACACAACTAGCATTTCTTGTTGTAGTATGTATTATTGGCTGGCAGTTTTATACCTTCGTTAGCTATTGTGAGTCAGGTGGAAAGGGATTCTATATGCCGAGACCACCAGGGGTAGAGTCCTTTTTGCCAATTAGTGCACTTATGGGCACAAAATACTTCTTTGGTACAGGGAGGATTAGTTCCATTCATCCGGCAGGATTTGTTATTTTTGGGACATTACTTTTAACAGCCCTGTTTTTCCGGAGAGGTTTCTGTGGTTGGATTTGCCCTATCGGCACTATTTCTGAATGGGAATGGCGATTGGGGGATTGGTTTTTAAAAAAACTTCCGCAACGAGTTTCTCATATAATGCGGAATGTGCCCACAAGATTCACAGCGGGTTTGAGCCTTATT
Source organism: Candidatus Jettenia sp. AMX1 (assembly GCF_030263775.1). NCBI lineage: Bacteria > Pseudomonadati > Planctomycetota > Candidatus Brocadiia > Candidatus Brocadiales > Candidatus Brocadiaceae > Candidatus Jettenia > Candidatus Jettenia sp. AMX1. The sequence goes on along the minus strand of NZ_SZPP01000032.1, from coordinate 35,338 downwards.
TTCGTACCCATTATTGCCTTGCTGATTTTAGAAATGTTGACCATGGAATCTTTCAAATTACCTATTTTCAGGCATCTCATTCCCGCCTATGCTTTGGCGATAGTATTGCCATTTGCCGTACCCAGAAGATTCTGGTCAGATAAAGTTAATGATATAATTGCCCGGGCATGGAAATACGCAATTCTTGCCTTTTTTATCCAGGTCATTATTATCAAAATGCCTATTGCACAATTGGAAATGATGTACACGCGTGTACCTTTTATTCGTGTAGCGGATGTTAAAATGCTGAAATTCTTCACGAATATGTCTGGCATGGCGTTATCGGTTATACTGGCAATGCTGGTCATTTCACTTGTTAATAAAAACTTTTGGTGCCGTTTTTTCTGCCCTTACGGCGCTTTGTTAGGTGTTATTGCTTATGCGAGTCCTTTCAGGATTGCACGAGATGCGAAAAAGTGTATTGACTGTGGTAAATGTACCAAAGCATGTCCGTCACATATTGTTGTAGAGAAAAAGAGGCATGTTCTGACTCATGAGTGTGTAGCGTGTTATGATTGTGTTAATGCTTGTCCGGTAAATGGAGCATTAGATATGAAACTCGTTAGGGACCGAAAGAAAATTCATTATGGACTTTATGCCCTTATGTTAATCGGGTTTTACGTTGCTTTAACAAATGTAGCCCGTATTACTGGACATTGGTATACCAAGATTTCAGATGCAGAATATATACTCAGGATATCAGAACTTGATCAGCCAAAATATCTTCACAAAGCGGGTCAATTCGAGACAGAATAACAAGCTTTCCAGTTAAATTAAATATTTGACATATACTAAAATTTTTTTATAATGACCATTTTGTTATTTTGCATAATTGATTTTGGTATATATCTCTATTTGTGTGGTTAATTTAAGCCATTTTTTTATACATTACATAGCTCGCTTTAAACTAGTAGCGTTAAACTATTGGTGCGAAACATGTTGGTTCTTTTACTTATTTTGGTACGGCATGTGCTAGTTGGGATAAAAATTAAAGCTATTTATGAATGCTTTGATTTCGTAAGAGATTGATTTTATTCTTTGACGGAGGTAAAGGACGTTGGTTAGAAAAGGTTTTTTAGCGGCATTGGTAATTGTTGTTGGTACTTGTGGTATGGCGATTTGCACGTTTGCTGAAGAATCATCTGCTAAAAGCGATAAAGAAAAGAGCGAATTAGCCAAGATTATGGGTGAAATAGACAAAAGTTACAAGGCTGTAGAACAAATATCAGGATATTATAAATATACGAATAATGATTGGAATCTTATCGCTGAAGCAAGTGCTAATATTGTACAGCAAACAAAAATAATCATTAGTAAGTTTTCCCGGCCTGATGATAAAAAGTATCAGGACCTTAATAAGACAATGCTAACAGAAGCTGAAAAAATGCTTGAAGTTGTAAAGCATAAGGATGAACAAGGTTCCCTGGAGGATTCTCAATGGCAGGTCCGGCGGTTGCGGCAAACGTGCGCCTTATGTCATAAGCATCTGGGGATTCATATTTATCCACAATTATATCCAGGTAAGAAGAATGAGTTACAACCCGGACAGGAAGAGATTCCTGCTCCAAAGGAGCCGAGTGTTCCAAAAGATTGGTAACGGATATTTGTGGAAAACTTCAGATTTATTGATCAAATTTATTAAATAAGGAAAATGGATTTTTGAAATTCTTTCAGCAGGTGTGCAAACAAAATTTTTGCTTGACTCATCTTGTGTTCAATGATATATTGTCAAAAATTTTGTTTTTAAAATTAGTCCAAAAGTATTGTTTCAAAAATCCCGCATGGCAATCCTTTGATGTTGTAGTAGGGCTAATTCAGGGAAAATCATTACAATTACGAGTTAGCTTCTGACTACTTTGTTCTTCGCATTTATGTGCTTCTTTGTGATTCTAGATTAGTGAGGGTTTATCAAAATAATCAAATAATCTTGTAGCGCAGAAGTCTATTTCCACCTTAATACCTAAATCTGTAGAAATTTCATAGCAGATAGGTTAAACAAAATAGTCGCAGTACTTGTTTCATTATACTTGATTATTGAGGATCCTTGAATATAACAAATTAGCTTGATTATTTAGATTGTTTGCGGAGTGCTAAGTTGTTTTATACTGCTCAATGCTATTCCATATATTTTTGGTATGAAGGGAGGTGAAGTGGAAGGTCTGAAGACGGGGGCTTATAACTAAATTTTAGAGATGCTAACTGAAGAATAGGTGCCCTATCTGCAGTTTAAATAGTCTTGTTCCAAAAAATAGTTATAGAAAAGTTTAATAATTGTAGAAATAGTGCTAAGCATATAAGTTATTTTAAAAGGAAAGTGAGGATGGGAAAAATGAGGCTAAAAAAAAGTATTTTCGCCGGGACAGTTGCTTTATTTGTTACTGCAATGGCATCAGTTAGTTATGGACAGACCCAGAGCGAATTATGCAAAAAGATGTGGGATAACTTTCAGGGAATGAGGGCAATGACAGGACTTTCAGCCGCAGATGATGCTCAATTTGCAAAATTCACTGAACATGCAAAGTCAATCTCTTCAGATTCAAAGACTTCCATGGACAGCATTTCACCAGATAAGAATTACAAAGTTTTAAATGAAGAAGCTATCTATCATGCAAATGAGATTGAAAAAGCAGCTTCCAATAAGGATCTGGAAGAAATTCAGGTGCAGTTTAGAAGGCTTACCATCGCCTGCAGAAATTGCCATAAGATTTATAAATCAGAACTAAAGCTCGTTCCGTAATATCTTAAGTGTTTACTAATAATCATAAATGAGAGGAGTTGAATTATGAAAATGTTTCGCCTATCGTATATCGTACCCATCGTTGCAGGATTGGGATTGTCTTTAGCTAGTTCCACCTGGGCCTTAACAGAGCACAAGGCTGGTGATACTACGAAGAGCCCATATACGATCTTCGCAGGTTTGGGCTTTGCAGTTCAAGAGAGCTGTTATTACTGCCACGGAAACGGTGGTAAGGGGACTGCTAAAGGACATGAATACGGCGTACCTGATTTTACTGATGCTGGCTTCCAGTCTGCCTGGACTGATGAAGCACTCGTAAAGCATATCAATCAGGGGAAGGGAAAATGCCCCGGTTATCAGGGAAAGATGTCACCTGAAATGATTGAAAAGATGGCAATGGTTGTAAGAAATTTTGCAACAAAATAATTTGCTGAAAAATATATTGGTAATTCAATATCCATAGCGGCAAAAAATAAGAGGGTATGTGAAATGCACGTTTTACATGCCCTCTTCGTTTTGTATTTTAGTATTTTTATGTAGATATTTTTTTGTTATTTAGAAAATTATACTATCTTTGCATGGAAAATACGCTTCATTTGTTGCAAAGCGAATTGATGCTCACTTTGGGTAAGCGCCGTAACGCAATTTTGAGGTATCACAATCTTATAGCCTCTCATATAAGCCTCTGCCGCTGTGTATAAAACACAAATATTCGTTACAACACCAGTAATTATTACCCCGGTTATCCCCAATTTCTTTAGTAATGTATCCAACGATGTTTTATAGAAACAAGAATAGCTCGTTTTTGCTATCATATAATCTTCTTTCCGAGGCTCAAGCTGCTGAATGACTTGTGCGCCCTTCGTTCCTTTCACGGCATGCCTTGGCCATAATTGAAATTCCCGATCATTATTTTTATGCGCATCACAACAGTAAATTATAGGGGTCCGTTTCTTTCTCGCCTTTTTTATCTCACCCTTAATAGGATCAATTATCATTCTTGATTTGGGTACTTCAAGAGGGGCCTGTTCATTCACGAAATCATTCAACATATCGGCTATGATAATGGCATATGATTCTTCTGGCTTGTTTAATGCGCCCATATTTCATCCTTACTAAAGAGTAAATTTATCAAAATCTTCTGCGAAGGCAATTTTGCCATTATAAATTTTTTTTAGTTCTTTCAACAAATTTTCATTTTCTTTTATGATTCTATCACAGGTTGGATAAAGGTGGGTAAGTATTAATCTATCGCATTGTGATTCATGCGCAATCTGGGCACACAATCGGGGCGTAAGGTGCCCTTGAATCTTTTGGTCATCAGGAAAAGAGCATTCAAGAACCAGGGTATTAACTCTTTTGGCTAAACGAAGAATGCCATCGCAATAATCAGTATCTCCGGAATACACCATTGCTTTACCATGAGGTGACTCTATCCGGAAGCCAATACTTTGCATTGAATGTTGTAAGGGCTCTGCAATGATCTTCCATTCATCATAGACCAGTTCCCCTTTATCGATCTCCTTAAGATATACATGAAAATCTTTTGGTTTTATTGTTTCCCCAAAGGCCGATAATAATTTCTCATAGAATGCCTTTAAACCGATAGGGCCTGTAATATAAAGAGGTTGGGTTCTTACAGGTTGATTATACCGCATAGTAAAGAGAATAGATGCAAGGTCTAATGAGTGGTCCAGGTGAAAATGGGTATAATACAGATGATTGATATCCAAATAGGTAACATCAATGAGGAATAGTTGACGCAGAGAGCCAGGGCCTGTATCAAAAACAAGGTGTTTATCTTTTATCTTGAGATATATACAAGGATATGCCCTTGTTTTAGAAGGCATTCCTGTGCCAGAACCAATAATCGTTAATTCCATTTTATAAAATTGATACCGTCCATATCGCCGGGTATTGGAATATCCAGTGATGCTAAAATAGTTGCGGTAACATCAATAATCTCCAACGAGTGCTTGATAATATTTTTTTTATTAATATATACAAAGGCATCATCATACGTATGCATGCCGCGAAAGATACCTTTGTCGAATAGTGTTGTATGATACATGGCGCCTTTTAAATCGTAGCCTTGTCTGGGCTTGATGACAAGATCGGGTGCTTTATCAAAGTATATTCCATGGTAAATCTCTTCCCGTTTATAGACCCTATCTATGATAGGTATATTTGTAGTGGGATCTCTTATTTCTGTAAGTTTGGAGATAATCATCTCTCTCAATTGCTCGTAATGATAGCCGGCCTCTACACATCCATTGGGCTCTCTGCCTCTTAAATTGATATACAGTCTCCCCGGATCCAGACAATAAGCCATCGAACCTTCTCCTATATTGTGGAGAGATTTAGGAGGAGTTATTTTAAAATGTAAATATCCCTCTTCTTGTAACCAGTAATTTATATATACCTCTTGTTTTAATTCACAAAATCCGTGGTCTGATAAAATTATGAGAGTCGTATTGCCATCAATGTTTTCCATAACCTTACCAAGAAAGAGATCAATTGTCTTGTAATAATCCAAAAATAAGGAACGGTATTTTATATTATTTCTTATAGTAGACTCCCAGAAAAAATGGTGTAATCTGTCTGTCTCGGTAAAAATTGCAACAAAAAGACTAAAGGCCTCACTCTTCATGAAGTGAAGGATTGCTTGTATTCTTTTTTCTAATGTCAGGTATAAGTCTTGAATTAACTGGTCTTCAGATTCATTGATGAGTTGTGTATCAACATCAATTTTGTATCCCATTTCTTTTAAAACAGGGACAATTGAATTGGGGAACGTTGCACGTGCAAGATCTATAGCTACAAAACCAGCAATAAGTATGCCATATATCTCTGACGCCGGATATGTCGATGGTATATTAATGAGAACAGATCGCATGTTGTGTTTGCGAAGGATGTTCCAAATTGGTTCACTCTTTACGTGACGGGAATTTGGATAATACACATCATACGTATGGGGAATCCTATCTACAAAGCCAAAAATCCCATGTTTAGCCGGATTCATACCTGTCATAAAAGATGTCCATGCCACAGAGGATATGGGAGGGTGCGTAGATTTTATTTCCCGTAATGAGCCGGTAGATATCAAGCTGGATAAATTTGGACATACACCTTGTTGTATTAATTTACAGATGAGGCTATAAGGGGTGCCGTCCAATCCGATTACAATTGTCTTTTTCCTTGCATGATTATTCATCTGGAATATCTGTTACAATTTCATTCCAATCTCTACCCCTTCTGCGACAGCTTCAAGTGCAGTACGGCCTCCTACTGCATCACCAATGGTATACACTTCTTGCACAGAGCCTTGAAGAGATGCTGCAAGGGTGTTATTGGGTTGGTGGAGTGTAGGAATGATAATAGTATCAAAACCTTCGAGTTTTTGATCTGATTCCCTTCGGCGGCTGATGATTATGTAGTTCTGCCCAACCTCAGTTACCTTTGTATTCAGATGGAGCTGAGCGCCCATCTTTTTAAGACGTTCACCAATATGATAGCGGGGATGTGCGACTAACTCTAATCCAAGAACGCGCCTCATTTCTATAAGGGTAATCTTTTTACCCTGGGATGCAAGGAAGTCTGCAAGTTCACAACCTTCAGGTCCTCCTCCAACAATTGCAATAGTATTCCCCAATGAATGAGCTGTTGAAAATGCCTGTTTAACATTGAGTACGCCATTATTCTTTGTGCCATTGATTTCTACAGGAATGTTACTGGCACCATGAGCGAGGACGACTGCGTCAGCCGCAAATTGCTTAATAGACATTTCAGTAGCTTCTCTATTAAGATGCACCGCCGTATCTGTTTTTTTCACCTGATTTATTAAATAATCGAGAAACTTCCTCATAGGGTCTTTCTTGGGCGCCATAGAGGCGTAACGAAAACTTCCTCCCAGTTGCGATTCCTTTTCCCATAACGTAACATCGTGTCCACGGGTAGATAATAGGTGCGCAGCAGATAACCCCGCTGGTCCGCCACCAACAACCAATATCTTTTTGGGGCGTGCAGTTTTTTGTAAATGAGAGACCCCTTCTTTTCCGAGATAAGGATTAACAGTGCATACAAGCCTTTTATCAGAAATACTCTCAATGCATCGGTTACAACTCAGACAAGTCCTTATATCAGCCATCTGGCCTTCTCTCACCTTATTAGGAAGGTGTGGGTCTGCAATAAGGGTACGGCCGAATACAATAAGGTCAGCCTTATTTTCTTGTAGCGTATTTTCAGCCATAGCAGGGTCTATGATCCTGCCTACTGCCAGCACGGGTATTTTTACAACAGACTTAATGCTTTCTGCAAGATGAATAAAGCATCCTTCTTCCAGATAGTAGCACGGTATGTTATAGAAAGCGGATGCGTAATTACATGCAGAAACATGAATAGCACTAGCGCCTGCCCTTTCTAATACCTTTGCAATCTCTTTGCTTTCCTCTAATTTGAGTCCTGTATCGGTATATTCGTCCGCACTAATACGGCAGATGATAGGATAATCTCCGGGGACGCATTTTCTGATACTTTTAACGATTTCCTTTGCAAAACGTGAACGGCGATGTGTGTCCCCTCCATAATCATCAGTTCGTATATTGGATTCAGGAGAAAGGAACTGGTTAACCAGATAGCCGTGTGCCATATGGATTTCAACACCATCGAACCCGGCCTTAACGGCACGGGCAGCAGCCTCGGCAAAGGTATTGACCATGGATCTGACCTCCGCGGCGGATAATTCCCTGGGCATTTGTTTCGTTAAAGGACTGGGAATAGCGGAAGGGGCCACAGGCTCTAAATTAGTAAAATAAGGTAAGGCCTCCTTTCCTGCATGACTCAATTGTATAACAATCTTTCCATCTATAGTATGTAGAGAATCCGTCAGCCTTTTTAATCCCGGAATGAATTTGTCATTATGTATGCACAGCATGCCGTCATTAACTCTGCCGGCTGGTTCTACAGCGGTGTTTTCCAGAGTAATATAACCTACTCCTCCCAATATACGCTCTTTGTAATAGGCGATAATCTCTTCTGTTACAAAACCTTCTTTATCGCACAAATGAGTTTCCATTGGCGACATTACCATGCGGTTCTTTATAGCAAGAGAACCGATCTTGAAAGGACTAAAGAGTTTTGGAAATATAGTCATTGATTTGAAAGACCTCCTCATTCAAATGTATAAGGGTTTACCACGGAAAGACACAGAATGGTACAGAAAATGATAAAAATTTTGAATAAGAGAAATATTAAAATTTATTAGTTTTTCTATGCTTCGATATTATTCCGTGAAATTCTGTGGTGAATACTACGAATAGTAACCTATGCTTTTTGAAGTATGATATTTTGTTGTTTTCTTTTTACCAGATTATAAAGGGTATCGCGTTCTGCGGGAACACGACCGGCTTCTTTGATTAACGTAGTAATCTCATGAACAGACAATGCCTCCGGGGTTTCAGCACCGGCAGCATGGGTAATTTTTTCTTCTTGTATCGTTCCATCAATATCATCCACTCCAAAGCTCAGAGATATCTGGGATAGTTTAATTCCCAGCATGATCCAATACGCTTTTATATGATCAAAATTATCCAGCATTAATCGGCTGATTGAGATGACCTTCAAGTCCAGCATTGCTGTGGTACTGAAATGATTCGATAATTCAGTATTTTTGGGATGAAACGCTAGTGGAATAAAGGCCATAAAGCCGCCTGTCTCATCCTGAAGCTCTCGCAACTTTATAAGATGATTAACCCTTTCTTCGGGTGTTTCGATGTGACCATAAAGCATAGTCGCATTGCTCTGTAATCCCAAATTATGGGCCTCACGCATTACCTGTAGCCAACCTTCGCCACTGAGTTTTTCCGGACACAACTGCTCACGTACCTTTGGAGAAAATACCTCAGCGCCGCCTCCCGGTAAGGAACCAAGTCCTGCCTCTTTGAGTATTTTCAACGTTTGGTGCACCGGGAGTTTTGCCAGTCGGGACAAATGTTCTATCTCTACAGCGGTAAATGCCTTGATGTGTACTTCAGGACATCTTTCATGAATTTCGTGAATCATCTTTCTGTAAAAATCGAAGGGGAGGTCTGGGTGTAATCCGCCTACAATATGTAATTCTGTTGCGCCTTCCTCTGTAGCAGCTACAGCCTTTTCCAGAATTTCTTCCGTATCCATGACATATGAGCCCGCTTCTTCTTTATCTCGGCTGAATGCGCAGAACCTGCACCGATTCTCACAAATATTGGAATAGTTAATGTGGCGATTGATAATGTAATATGCCACATTACCATTTTTTCGTTCACGGATACTATTTGCTGTATGACCAATATGGAGAATATCATTGGACCTGAAAAGCCGCACTCCATCATCAAAAGTGAGCCGTTCACCACTTCCCGCCTTTTTGAGGATGTCATATATTGATGATTGTTTCAGTAGTTTTTCCATCTTGTGTAGGATAACAAATGCAAAATAACTCCATAATGCTGATTCAATTGTCCTCGATTGAACTGAAACATTCGGTATGGTGATGACCACTGTGAGCACAGCTCAAGTTCCCTGGCTGAATTCACACGTATGGTTTAATCGAGGGCGATTGAACCTGCGAAGCTACTGCCAAAGGCAGCAAAAACCTCTATAAATTGGAACTTTATGAAAATATCAGAATTCGAGTTTAAAATCAAGGAATATGTCTTGTCACCTGGATATTATAAATTATGAGAGAATACAGAAAAAAGAGTGTACGTGTTTATTAAGGGGTAAAATAGCAAAGATAAAAGAGGAAAGAAAATCGTAAATATATTGACTAATCCCGTTCTACCACCACCAGCTTGAATGTTTGCCGAAGGCTTTGTAGCTTGCAGTATAAAAGATGCCAAAGCTATAATCTGCCCGTAATATTTCCGTGTCTTTTCGTTATAGATTTAAGTTTTTTTATCTTTTACCTTTATCTTATTCCAAACAGCATCCATTTCCTCTAAGGTACATGCTTCAATATCTTTTCCCATCGAAGCAAGTTCTGCTTCAACTTTTTTAAAGCGATCAACGAATTTATAGATTGTTTTGTGGAGTACATTTTCCGTATCGAGCTTCAAAAAACGGGAAAGATTTACCATGGAAAACAGGAGATCTCCAACCTCTTCTTCTATATGTTCCGGTTTTTTTTCACGAATTGCCTCTTTAACCTCCGCAAGTTCTTCATCCACCTTGGCGATTACATCGTTGATATTTGTCCAATCAAAACCTACTTTTGCAACTTTCTTTTGTACTTTCTGAGCCTTTTGAAGTGCCGGGAGATATTTCGGCAAGCCATCTACAACAGATTTTCTTTCTTCATATCCCTTCTCCTTTTTTTTGATCTCCTCCCATTGATGAATTACCTCGTCCGGAGTGGTTGCTGTGGCATCTCCAAAGACGTGCGGATGGCGACGTGTCATCTTGTCAAGGCATAGTGTTATTACACCGCCTATATCAAATTGTCCTTTTTCCCTGGCAATTTGACAATGAAAGATAATATGAAAAAAGAGATCAGCAAGTTCTTCCTTCAGTTTAGACGGGTCTCCGGAATCTATTGCATCTATTACCTCATATGCCTCTTCTATTAAATGTGGCTTTAGGGATATGTGGCTCTGTTCTTTATCCCACGGACATCCATCTTTACCGCGTAATTTCTGCGTCAGCTCAATCAAATCTTGTAATAAGGAAATGGGTTTAACTTCAGGTGTGTTCATTGATACTATACCCGTATATAAAATTTTTCGTAATGACTCTTTGTGGTGTACCTTCTCACAAATGTAATACCGGATTTTAGCAATTATTTTTATTGAAGTCAAACATCCAGATGATAATATATTAACGTATTTTAAAACCTGTTCCTGATGAGGTTCGGGAACATGATTCTTCAAACTTTTATGAGAGAAAATATTATGGGATTCCCAGAACGACGTTTACGCAGATTGCGCAGCAATGAAAATATAAGGCGGCTGGTACGAGAAACACAGATATCGATAGATGACTTGATTATGCCCCTTTTTGTCCGTCCAGGAAAAGGTATTAAGCAGCCGATACCTTCTATGCCTGGAAATTTTCAGATGTCTGTTGACAAGCTGGTTGAAGAGGTGAAAATTTTGGAGGGACTTGGCATTCCCGGCATTATCCTATTCGGGATCCCCGAGAAAAAAGATGAAATGGGTTCTGATGCCTATGCAGATGAAGGTATTATTCAGAAAGCAATTATTGCTCTTAAGAGAGAAGTAAAAAATATCCTTGTGATTACCGATGTTTGCATGTGTGAATATACTAATCACGGCCACTGTGGTTTTGTTAGAACGGATGACAGGACAGGTCATTTTGAAGTAGATAACGATATGACTCTGGAACTGCTGGTAAAAGAATCAGTTTCCCATGCGAAGGCAGGCGCAGACATTATAGCTCCGAGTGATATGATGGATGGCCGTGTAGGAGCGATTCGACAGGGACTCGACGAGAATGGTTTTGAGCACATTCCCGTTATGGCATATTCTGCCAAATACGCATCAGGTTTCTACGGTCCTTTCCGGGAGGCCGCTGAGTCTACACCCGGATTTGGCGACCGCTCATCATATCAAATGGACCCTCACAACGCCGCTGAGGCGCTTCGTGAAGTGTCGCTGGATATAGAAGAGGGGGCTGATATTGTAATGGTAAAGCCAGCGTTGGCCTATCTTGATATTATCCGTATAATAAAAGATAAATTCAAGTATCCTGTTGCAGCTTACAATGTGAGCGGTGAATTTTCTGTTGTGAAGGCTGCATCGGAGAAGGGCTGGATCGATGAAAAACGTGTAGCGTTGGAAATTTTGACAAGCATCAAACGTGCCGGCGCTGATATCATCTTAACGTACTGGGCAAAAGATGCTGCTCAATGGTTGAGAAAATAAATTTTTTCGAAATGGAAGTAGCTAAAGTATTGACAAAGAATAAAGTGAAAGGGAAAGTTGTACAAGTACTACTCCCTATTATTATCGGCCTAAGTGCTATAATAGGAACGCTTTTTACATGGCATATAGTATTAAGACATGAGAATTCTCAAATTGAGCAACTTACTGAGTCGCAATTACTTATTGCGAAAAATGAGTTATTAGCTCGTATTGATTATAAAATGTCATCACTCCTGCGTATGGCTAAACGCTGGGAGATACAGGGTGGCACACCAAAAGAGGCGTGGGAGTCGGATGCACTGTTTTATCTTAAACATCTCAGGGGTTTTCAGTCTATTGAATGGGTAGACCGTTCGTCGCTGGTACGGTGGATTGTGCCGCTTGGAGGAAATGAAGTTACTCTGGACCTTAACCTTTTACATGAGAAGAAAAGAAGTATTGCGCTTGAGAAGGCTCGTGCTACAGGAGAAATTACGATAACGCCTGCTATAGATTTTGCTCAGGGTGGGAAGGGATTTCTGGGTTATGTGCCGGTATTTAAGGGCAAGGATTTTGATGGGTTTATTGTGGGTGTATTTCGTTTCAAAACGCTCTTTGATGCCGAATTAAAAAATATTACCCCTGGCTATTCACTTGCAATTTTTGAGGATAATGAAGAAATATACAGGCGGGAAGTGTACAACAACTTGCATGAAATGAAATGGGGCCGGGAAGTAAGCGTTAACCTTTATGGAATTACCTGGCTTGTACGTGTTTGGCCCGGATCGGAGCGATTTGCACAAATACGCTCTTATATTCCAGAATATTTTTTAATTTCCGGCATTTTTATAAGCATTTTGCTTGCCATGCTCGTTTATTTTGTCCAGACAGCTCAAACGCGTGCAAAGGGAATCAATTTGGTTAACCGTGAATTGATGCATGAAATAACTGAGCATAAGCGTGTGAATGATGAGCTTACGGAACGAATGCGCCTGGCAGCCTTCATTGCTGATGTGGGTATTGTTGTTACACAAGGTAAAACCTTGCAGAATGTATTACAAGGCTGTGCCACGTCTATGGTTAAACATCTGGATGCGGCGCTTGCTCGTATCTGGACCCTTAATAAAGAGGATGCAAATCTGGAATTACGGGCTAGTGCAGGGATGTATGCCCATATTGACGGAACCCATAGCCGTGTGCCTGTTGGTAAGTTTAAAATTGGACTTGTTGCCAAAAACCACAAGCCATATTTGACGAATGCTATCATCGGCGATTCTCATATCCATGATCAGGAATGGGTGAAGCGGGAAGGAATAGTTGCTTTCGCTGGCTATCCGCTCATTATTGAAGGTAGTGTTGTAGGAGTTATGGCGATGTTCAGTAAAAAACAGCTTAAGGAATCGACTTTAGAAGCATTAGGCTCCGTAGCGGATACTATTGCTCTCGGCATACAGCAAAAGCATACAGAGAAATTGCTGCGGGAGAGTGAAGAGCGGTTCCGTACCGTAGTGCAAACAGCAACAGATGCAATCATTTTAGCAGAGAGCAGCGGGAATATTATATCCTGGAATAAAGGAGCTCAGAGCATCTTTGGCTATTCAGAAGAAAAAGTATCTGGCAAGTCAATAACTCCCCTGATGCCCGAACGGTACCGGGATGCCCATATCAAGGGAATAGAGCGTATGCACTTAACGGGCAAAAAAAAGATTATTGGTAAAACCATTGAGGTACACGGACTGAGGAAAGACGGCAGTGAATTTCCAATGGAGCTTTCCATCAGCGATTGGAAGACGGGAAAGGGGACATTTTATACAGCAATTATTCGCGATATTACTGTGCGTAAGCGAATGGAGGAAGAACTCCGTGTCTTATCACTTGTTGATGAGCTTACCGGCCTTAATAACCGTCGTGGATTTTTAACCCTTGCCGGACAACAGTTAAAAACTGCTAACAGGATTAAAAGAGGAATGTGGTTGATTTTTATCGATTTAGACGGACTGAAAAGGATTAATGATACGCTGGGTCATCAGGAAGGAGACTTTGCATTGATTGATGTAGCAAATATACTGAAAGAAACCTTTCGTGAATCGGATATTAGTGCCCGTATTGGTGGGGATGAGTTTGTGGTTCTCATGATGGAAAATACCGATACTGACGGTAATATTGTTCATGACCGTTTGCAGGAAAAAATCGATCTGCACAATAAAAAAAGAAATCGTTCCTTTGCTATATCGATTAGTGTGGGTATAACTTACTATAATCCGGAACGTCCATGCTCTATTGATGAATTGCTTGTGCAAGCAGATAAGCGAATGTATGAGCAGAAAAGGGGGAAGCAAAAAGGATAAAGAAAACCAATATATTCGGGTAAAATAAAAGTATTGGTTCTCTTTTGTTTTTGGAGGAATGGGGAACGTTATGAAAGAAAAAAGAAGGCCGGATAGATCGGATTTAGAGGCCATGCGAAATCAACTCCTTGATTTTGCCTGTGCCAGGCATGATTTTAAGCTGGAATCAGAGGATTTTCCCTTTGACGGAAATTGGAACGGGGTATTTCTGATAAGGTTCAGAGATAATCTGAAAGAAGACAGGCTGTATTGTGAGGTGCCACTTGGTGAGCATTTTATTAGGTTTGGGCTGGAGCTGGAGATTGATGAGCAAATTTGGCATCAAGAGCATGAGAATATTTTACGGAAGGCATCGGGGTACGATATTGCGATTTACCCATCTCTTCCAAAGGAAAACAAACAGAGGCATTGCCGATTATCTGCAAGGGCATGGACTCCTAATTTTGGGCAACGTATTTTTGGTTTGACTCTTTCTAATCTTATAGATTGTAAAAAGGCTATTTTATCAATGCTCTCAAAGAATTAATTTAATTTATGGAAGTGTATAAAAAGAAAAATAGATCAAATAATGAATAGTTATTTTTGAAATTTTCTTGGTTATCATTTAGTTATTTGCTAAACTTTATACATAATATTATTGGTAAATAATAATGATTACATAATACAAATAGCTGGCATAGTATTCATTAAAATATTGGTTTGAACGAAAAGGGTAATTGATATGAAAATAGCGGTCTCAGGCAAGGGCGGCGTTGGAAAAACAACCTTCGTGGCTGCATTGGCAAAGGTTTTTACAGAGTGTGGGAAAAGGGTTATAGCAATAGATGCAGACCCAGTGTCAAATTTAGCAGCAACTCTGGGGGTTAAAAATGTAACAGAAATAATACCGATCAGTCAGATGAAGGACTTGATAAAGGAGCGTACAGGTGCTACTTCCGAAGAATACGGAAAGTTTTTTCAGTTAAATCCAACAGTTTCCGATTTGCCTGATAAATTTTCGCTGGAACAAGATGGTATAAAGCTTATGGTGCTGGGGGCAGTAAAGAGGGGCGGAGGTGGCTGCGCGTGTCCGGAAAGCGCCTTCTTAAGGACATTATTGAGTCATTTAATCTTGCAACGGGATGAGGTTGTGATTGTGGACATGGAAGCTGGAGTAGAACATCTTGGTCGTGCCACGGTAAGGGCCGTAAATGCCTTAATTATAATAGTAGAACCTGGCTCGAAGAGTATACAAACAGCTTTTCAAGTCAAAAAATTAGCAGATGATATAGGTCTTAAGTCGATTTATGCGGTGGGCAATAAGGTGGCATCGAAAGAGCATAAAGTATTGATCGAAAAAGGATTGAACGGTGTGCCTGTCTTGGGATTTATTTCCTATAGCGATAGGATTCTTGAATCGGATATTGACGGGCGGGCAGCTTTCGCCGAAAATAAGCAATTGCTATCAGAAGTTGAGCAAATAAAAGATAAGCTGGAAGATTGTATAAAAGGTAGCTAGAGTTTGTATTTTCCCTTGATTTTATAATGCATTTACAATTATAATGTATCATTCCATTTATCATTAGGAAATAGAGAAATGGAGTGAATATTCAGTATAGCTGTATAAGCTAACTTGGGGTTATACTGATATTCATTAAAAACAATAACGGAGGATTTTTGTATGGAAGAAAAACAAAAAACAGTGGATCAGGTAATGCTTGATCGGATGAAAGAAATTAAAGTAGAAACCATGTATGACAGATACCAGGCCCAGCTTCCTCAGTGTGGATATGGTAGTCTTGCATTGTGTTGTCGTCATTGTAACTATGGACCATGCAATATCGATCCTTTTGGAAACGGACCAAAGAAAGGTGTTTGCGGAGCTGATGCCAATACCTTTGCAGCCCGGCATTATCTTCGTATGAATGGTGCCGGCACTGCATGCCACTCTGACCATGCGCGTGCCGCAGCTCACCTCTTAGTTGCTACCGCAAGGGGTGAAGCACCAGGTTACCGTATTAAAGATGTGGATAAACTTATGATGGTTGCTGAGTGTTTTGGCGTGAAGACAAAGGACCGCAAGATAAATGAAATCGCTGAAGAAGTTGGCGAGATGGCATTAATGGAGTTTGGAAAACCCTATGGTACTTTGTTGTTCCTTAAAAGGGCGCCGGAAGCGCGTCAAAAGATATGGGAAAAATTAGGCATTGCGCCCAGAGCAATTGACCGTGAGGTTACTGAGAGTTTGCACCGAACAGGGATGGGTGGTGATCAGGACTATCGGAACCTTACCAAGCAGTCCATGCGCGTGGCGTTAGCAGATGGTTGGGGTGGTTGTATGATAGCAACCGAACTGCAGGATATTATGTTCGGTACGCCGAAGCCTGTGCAGGGAAGGTCAAACTTAGGTGTTATGAAAAAAGACCATATAAATATCGTTGTTCACGGGCATGAACCTCAGCTTGCCGAAGCCATCGTACTTGCTTCGGGTGATCCGGATGTCATAAAAGCGACACATGCAACGGGGGCAAAAGGTCTTGTGATTGCTGGTCTGTGTTGTACTGCAAATGAGCTTCTTGTTCGGCATGGAATTCCTATGGCCGGCCATATGACTATACAGGAGGGGGCTATAGCGACTGGTGTGGTTGAGTTGATGGTTGTTGATATACAATGCGTGATGCAGGCTTTAGCTGAAACGGCAAAGCACTTCCATACGAAAATTGTAACAACCTTATCAAAGGCAAAGATCGACGGGGCGGAGCATGTAGAATTTAGCGATGAGCATGCCCTCGAAGCAGCAAAGAAGATTATTATGATGGCTATCGATAACTATAAAAACCGCGATAATAATAAGGTGTTTATTCCGAGCAGTGCCGAGCCGAACCTTATTGCTGGTTTTAGCCATGAGACAATTAAATATATGTTAGGCGGCAGGTTCCGTGCAAGTTACCGTCCTTTGAACGATAATATCATAAACGGAAGGATTCGCGGTGTTGTGGGAATTGCCGGTTGTACAAGTCCCAGGGCAGGCGCATGTGACCAGAATTACGTAAATCTGGTAAGAGAACTCATAGCCAACAACATATTAGTAGTGGCGACAGGTTGTGCTGCGGGGCAATGCGCTTCCGGTGGATTGATGATCCCTGAATTAAAAGATGAATGCGGTAAAGGGCTCCGGGAAGTTTGTGAAGCGGTAGGTATACCACCTGTCCTTCATTCTGGCGCCTGTGTTGATAATAGCCGTATTTTGATAGCATGTTCCGAAATGGCAAAAGAAGGCGGTTTGGGAAACGATATTAGTGATTTACCGGTTGCCGGTGCATGTTTGGAATGGATGAGCGAAAAGGCAATTGCTATTGGTCAGTTTTTTGTAGCATCTGGTATTTATATCGTCTTTGGCATGAATTCGCCGGTGGCTGGTGCGCCTGATATGCAAAGGTTATTAACCAAAGAGATGGAAGATCTGGTTGGTGCACGATGGGATTTTGAGCGTGATCTGAAGAAAATAGGTAAAATGATGATGGATCACATAGAGAAAAAGAGAGATGCGCTGGGCATAAATACAGCAAAAGAGAGAAAACTCTATGATATGGCAGAGCGAAGAGCATTGGAAAGGGAATGTAAACCTGTTCCTGGACATCATTAAGAAAAAAGATTTAAAGGGGTATTTTTTATGTCAAAAATCATCTGTTCCGCCGCTATTCGCGGTGCATACCAAATTGTAGATAAAGCTGATAAAAAGCTTGCTGAAGCAATTGCACAAAAGGGAGCTGGCTGTAAAGTGGAATTTCCCAATACAGCCTATTATTTGCCTATCATTTATTCCATGACGGGTATTCCGGTAAAAACCTTAGAGGATTGTGTACATGTGATAGGTTTGGCAAGGAGTATGTTACCTCCATTGCCTGCTGAAAAACACTGGGTTCCATACCTGGGTCACACCTTAGATGCGGGTATGGCAACACTTTTTGCAGAAGAGATCTATGAGGCCTGTAAATATTTAATCGGGCCTCACCCGGTAGACGGGATATGGTTGGGGGCAGCAGATGATGTTATTATGCGTGAACGGGGTATTGAATTTGTCGATGGTACGGCACCAGGGTTTGCTGCCATAGTAGGGTGTGCTCCTGATGCAGATACAGCCGTCAAGATTGCAAGAGAGCTTCAGCAAAAAAACCTCTATGTGTTTATACAATCTGATAACTTTGGTGTGTCTTTTGCCGAACAGTTAGCTGAAAAAGGTGTCCAAATGGGTTGGGATACTCGTCTTGTGCCTTTTGGAAAAGAGACCTCCGCTGCAGTATATTCCTTAGGTTTTGCCAATAGGGCAGCTCTCTCGTTTGGTAATGTCCCGCCGGGGGATTTTAAAAGGAATCTTCTGTATAATAAGAACCGTATCTTTGCTTTTGTCCTTGCATTGGGTACTAAAGTTACTGATGAACAATATGCAAATGCTGCTGGTGCCATTAACTATGGCTTTCCAACGATTACCAATATCGATATTCCTGAAATATTACCTACCGGTGTTTGTACCTATGAGCATGTGGTTTCTAAGGTGCCTGTTGATAAGATTGTTGATAAATGTGTTGAGGTACGTGGCTTAAAGATATCAATTCATAAGTTGGATATCCCTGTCCCGTATGGTCCTGCCTTTGAGGGTGAACGCATACGGAAAGAGGATATGCAAATTGAGATTGGCGGTCCTGGAGTACCTGCTTTTGAATATGTGTGCACCAAAGAAATCGATGAGGTTGAGGATGGTAAGATACAGGTTATAGGTCCGGATTTAGACGAGATTCCCGCCGGCCCCGGTGTGTCTTTGGGTATCATGGTTGAGGTGTCTGGTCGAAAAATGCAGCCAGATTTTGAACCTATTTTTGAACGGCAAATGCATCGATTCCTTGGTGAAGCTCAGGGTTTATTCCATATGGGCCAGAGGGATATTATTCGTCACCGTATCAGTAAAGAAGCCTTTAAAGCAGGTTTTAGGATCAGGCATATAGGGAATATCATTCATGCTAAATTCCATGGTGAATTTGGTGCCATTCTGGATAAGGTACAGGTGACTTTATATACGAAAAAAGAAGATGTAGAAAGACTCCTGAAAGATGTGCGTGCCGCATACACAGAACGTGATGCAAGGTTAAAAGGTATGACCGATGATTCGGTTAGTATGTTTTATAGTTGTACACTCTGCCAGAGTTTTGCGCCTACTCACATTTGTGTTGTTACTCCGGAACGTTCTGGTTTGTGTGGTTCTGTTAGCTGGTTAGACGGGAAGGCTGGATATGAAATTAATCCCACCGGTCCAAACCAACCAATAGAAAGAGGAAAAACTGTTGATGAAAGACTGGGGCAGTGGGAAGGTACCAATTCGTTTATATTCAACGGTTCGAACAGATCGCTTGAGAAGGTAAGTTTGTACAGCATTATGACAGACCCGATGACGAGTTGTGGATGTTTTGAATGTATTTCTGCCATGTTACCTATGACCAATGGAATCATGGTGGTAGATCGTGACTTTGCTGAAATGACCCCTTGTGGTATGAAATTTTCCACGCTTGCCGGAACGGTAGGCGGTGGATTGCAAACCCCTGGTTTTATGGGGCATAGCAAGTTTTATTTGGGCAGCAGAAAATTTATTTCTGCGGACGGAGGTCTTGCGCGTGTTGTTTGGATGCCTAAAGCCTTGAAGGAAGAGTTAGCAGAAACTCTTATTAAGACGGCAGAAGAACTGGGTCTTGAAGATTTTCTCAATAAAATAGCCGATGAGACCGTTGCACAGACAGAGGAAGAGGTTTTAAATTACATGCAAAAGGTTAATCACCCTGCATTAGTTCTGGCGCCAATGTTCTAAAAATGTATCTTAAACAATATTACATTAATGATAACCAGCTTTATAGTATCTTGATAAAATGAGTATTGTGCTGGTAATATTTTTTGTTTTTGCCTGTGGAGTTTATTCATGATTTTTACTATGCCATTATTAGAAAATAAAGATGAAGATGCCGGAGAAGAAAAGGAAAAGCTGCGAGGCGGAGATTTTGTTTCAAAATTATTAAAAACTCGCACTGTTATGGTAACGGATGAGGTGAGTAAGAAAATGGCGCAACAGATCATGACGCAACTCTTACTTCTTGAAGCGGAAAGTGATGATCATATTAAAATGTTCATTAACTCCCCCGGCGGCGATGCGGATGCTGGTTTTGCAATTTACGATATGATGCGGTTTATCAAACCAAGGATAAACGCTATCTGTACAGGAGTTGTTGCCAGCGCTGCTGTAATTATCCTTCTCGGAGCAAAAAAAGAAAACCGGTTTAGCTTGCCCAGTGCGCGTATTCTGATTCATCAGCCTTCTACCGGTATTCATGGAACGGCTTCTGATATTCAAATTGAAGCGAATGAAATACTCAAATGCCGGGAAAAGATTAATCGGTTAATTTCAGCAGAAACGGGGCAATCCGTAGAAAAGGTAGAGACAGATACTAAGAGAAATTTTTGGATGTCTGCAGAAGAGGCTCTCAAGTATGGGTTGGTCAGTAAAATCATACAGAAGAGTGATGATTTAAAAGTGTAATGTATGATAATTGCCCCAATACCAATGGAAGATTCATTATTGTATAACCACCCTTTATCCTCTTCGTTCAAAGAGGATAAATGGGTGGTTTTTCATTTGATAAGTGAAAGACGAAATACAGAGACCATAGTGAAACGATAAAGATTTTTTCTGTGGTCAGGTTTTGGCAATAGTTATTTATGCGAAAGGATAGTAAAGAATGGCACTAACTGGATTAGACATTTACAAATTACTTCCCAAAACAAATTGTAAAAAGTGTGGAAGACCCACATGTCTGGCATTTGCTATGCAATTGGCGCAAAAAAAGGCAAACCTGTCGGATTGTCCTGATGTGAGTGAAGAGGCTAAGAGAGTTTTGGGAGCTGCCTCTGCGCCTCCAATTAAACTTGTAACTGTCGGTACAGGTGCCAGGAAGGTGGAGATTGGTGAAGAAAATGTATTATTCAGGCATGAAGAAAAATTTTATCATCCTACAGGCATAGCTGTTACTATTCATGACGATCTGGATGATGCTGCTTTTGATAATCGTTTAAAGAAGATTAACAATTTAAAAATGTCCCGTGTTGGCACAGAGATAGAGATCGATCTTGTGGCAATCATCAACAAGAGTGCTAGCGCAGAAAAATTTGCTGATGCGGCAAAGAAAGTAAGCGATGGCTCTCATTTGAATATTATTTTGAGTAGTACCTCCGTTGATAATATGAAAGCGGCTCTGGCAAACTGCGCTGAGAAGAGACCCCTGATCCACGGTGCAAATGCGGGCAATTGTGAATCTATGGCTGCGTTAGCGAAGGAAAAGAATTGCCCTATGACGGTAACTGCTCCAACGCTTGAAGAGCTTGCCGATCTGGCTGAACGGGTAAAAAAGGTTGGCGTTGAGGAGATTGTATTAGATGTGAGCGGTGACAAACCGAAAGAGGTACTTCAGAAACTAACCAGGATAAGAAGAGCTGCATTAAAGAAAAATTTCCGCGCTCTTGGATTTCCTATGATTACCTTTGCCTGTGATGATGATGCATTTCAGGAAATTTCAATGGCCAGTACCTATCTGGTGAAGTACGCCGGTATTGTTGTGGTCAATACTTGTGAGTCCTGGGGAATTATGCCATTGCTTACTGTCAGGACAAATATATTTACTGATCCACAAAAACCAATTCAGGTTGAACCAAAATTATATGCCGTGGGGGATGCAAAGGAAGATTCTCCGGTCTTATTCACAACAAATTTCTCGCTTACTTATTATACGGTAGAAGGTGAGGTTGAGGGAAGTCGTATTCCTGCGTTCATATTATCCGTAGATACCGGTGGTACCTCGGTATTGACGGCATATTCTGGCGACAAACTGAATGATAAAGTTGTTGCAAAGGCTATGGCAGATGCTCAGGTGGAGACGAAAGTAAAGCACAGAAAACTTATCATTCCGGGGCTGGTAGCTGTGATGTCTGGAAAATTGCAAGAGACACTCGGTTGGGAGATAATGGTTGGGCCGCGGGAGGCATCAGGGCTCGCCTCGTATCTAAAAACCGTGTGGAAGCCTTAAAAATATATTTTTATAGAATATTGATATTGGGTACAGATTGTGTGGATTTTAATAAGAAGAAAGAAATTGCCTGTGTTTATCAGTGAAAGCCGTTATCCTCATTTAAAATTTTATCTATGCTAAATAATACTATTGAAAAATTCACATTATAAAATAAATTTTCTTCCCAGTGAAGTTACGGTAGATATTGAAGAAGGGAAAACCATTCTTGATGCATCCTACAAGGGTGATTTATTTATCAATGCCCTCTGTGGTGGTGATGGCACCTGCGGTAAATGTAAAGTAATCCTGAAAAGTGGCAAGATAGATAGTATGCCGACCACTCATATTTCTGCAGCAGAGGTAAAGCAAGGATATGTCCTGGCCTGCAGGACAAAAGTAGTTGATGACCTGGAGGTTTTAATACCAGAGGAATCAAGGCTTGATAAAAGTCAAATTCTTGTTAGTGATTATCCGCAATTTCCGGGTTCACTTGCGGCGGTCAGTCTGGGAGCAGAACAATTTAAGCAAAATCCTCTGGTGAGCAAGCTATATCTGGAGTTATCCCCTCCCAGCCTGGATGATAGTATGGCAGATTATGAAAGACTCTGTCAGGATATTATGGTTAAGACAGATATCCCGTTAGAGAATTTGACAACAAATTTCACCGTCCTGAAACATTTGCCTGCTATTTTGAGGAATAGTAAATGGAAGGTTACAGCTACCCTTGGATATCGGGGACCTTCTGTTGAGGTCCTTGAGGTACAGGCAGGGGATGTGAGCGCAAATAACTACGGTGTTGCTGTAGACGTTGGTACAACTACCGTGGTAGCTCATCTTCTTGACCTTTGTCGCGCAGAGACTATTGATATTGAAGCTACCTATAATTCTCAAATCAAGTACGGAGATGACTACATCCAGAGAATTATCCATGCTGAGCAGCATGATGCAATGGACATTATGCAAGAGGTTCTCATAGAAGACATAAATCATCTGATATCCACGCTTGTTAAAAGGAATAAATTAAGTATTCATGATATCGGCGCTGTTGTTTGTGCTGGAAATACGGTAATGACTCACTTCCTGGTAGGTTTAGACCCTACGAATATCAGAAAAGAACCATATCTTCCATCCGTCAGTTTTATACCTTCTCTCCGGGCTGCTGAAGTAGGTATAAAAACTAATAATCAGGGTTTGCTGTATACACTGCCCTGTGTTGGGGCATATGTGGGTGGTGATATTACATCCGGTGTTCTTGCTATACGGTTAGATAAGGCTGAGGCATTGTCACTCCTTATTGATATAGGTACTAATGGCGAAATTGTACTGGGTAATAAAGATTGGATGGTATGCTGTTCAGCGTCGGCGGGACCTTCCTTTGAGGGTAGTGGTATTTCATGTGGCATGCGTGCAGCGAAAGGCGCTATAGAAAAGATAAACATAACAAAGAATTTTGATGTTAATTACAAGACAATTGGTGATACTCCTCCGAGTGGGATATGCGGCTCAGGATTGCTGGATTGTTTGGCCACTCTTGTAAGAAGCGGTGTTATTGACAGGACGGGAAATTTCCAGAAAGGGATAGATACAGACCGGTTAAGAAAAACAGATAATGGATATGAGTTTATTCTGGCAGATAAAAGCGAAACTGCCACAAAAAAGGATATAGTCATTATGCAAGCCGATATTCAAAATCTTATACGATCTAAGGCTGCTATCTATTCGGCAATTTCTACATTAATTGAATCTATGGGCATGGATATAAATAATATCGAGCAGCTCTACCTTGCCGGGGGGTTTGGTAACTATTTGGATGTGCGAAGCGCAATCACCATTGGAATGCTGCCTGATATCTCTATCTCGAAAGTTCAGTTTGTTGGAAATACCTCTGTAATCGGTGCTAAAATGTCTCTCTTCTCCAAAGATGCTTATGAAGTATCAAGGGCGATTGCATCAAAGATGACGTATTTCGATCTTATGAATAACAATAAATATATGGAAGAATATATATCGGCAAACTTTTTACCTCATACCGACATCGAAAAATTTCCATCAGTAGTAGAGGAATTGAAGGTTTCATAAAAATATTCACCACAGAGGGCGCAGAGAGCGCGGAGGTGGGTGAAGATGAAAGACTTAATAAACTAGTGGTTAGAACAGGCAAGACGACTGTTTTACTATGATAAAGCGTTAAATAAAAGATGGGGCTTTTTTCTTTTAACTTAATTCTCTGCGTCCTTTGCGTCCTCTGCGGTAATAGTAGATTTTAGATAATAATTATGAGGTTTTTATATGGCGTTTAATATTGCAGTCGCCGGAAAAGGCGGAACGGGAAAGTCAACCCTTTCTGCTCTTATTATTCGATATATTACCGAGGAGATTGGTAAGCCTGTATCTGCTGTCGATGCCGATCCTAACGCCTCGCTAGGTTCGTTGCTCGGATTGCATGTACAGAGTACCGTTGCTGATCTCCGTGAGGATATTGTAGAAAAGAAGGTTGATTTTTCGGGAATGTCCAAGGATAGATACATTGAGTATGCTATTGAGGAATCTATTGTTGAAAAGGACAAATTCGATCTCCTGACTATGGGTAGGCCCGAAGGTCCGAAGTGCTATTGTTATGTGAACAATCTTCTGCGGAAATATCTTGATAAAGTAGGAACAACCTATCCTTTTATTGTAACAGATAATGAAGCTGGTATGGAGCATCTCTCCCGCAGGACTACGAATAATGTAGATTTCCTGATGATTGTAAGTGAGCCAACGATTGTTGGCGCATTGACCATGCAACGGATCCTTAAATTAGCCGATTCGCTTCCAATTACGATTAGGCAAAAGTTCTGTGTATTGAACCGGGTACCGAAAAATGGCATTCATGAGAATCTTCAGCAGAAGTTAGATAGTTTGGGGATTGAGATATCTGCGATATTCCCGTTCGATCAGGAGGTGTATGATACTGCAGCGTGTGGGGCACCCATATTTGAGATTTTCCGTGAAAATGAATTATACCGAAAACTGGGTGAGTTTTTACAAAAACACCTGCCGGCGAGTATGCTTCAGAAGACGGCGCCTGATCTCATATAATATTGTTTAATAGTGTTCCATGCTTAAATTTCAAAATTTTACTGAGGATTGGATTTCAAAGGTTATTAAAGTTTTTCCTCTGTGTACTCTGTGGTTACGTTTTTGATAGATAGTAGGAGATAAATGATGGAAATACCAAATGTAGCGGACAAGTGGACAAGTGGTGTCAATGAGATTACTATTGGTGCTACAAAGGATAAAGGAGGTAGCCGACAAAAGACGATCACCGTTGGTGGCTCAAAATGTATTCCTTTTATGGATTTTGAGGGAAATCCAGGCCATAAGCCGGTAATTGCTATGGATGTGTATGATACACCGCCTGATGACTGGACTGAGACCTTAACCGAGCCTTTTGCCGACGTCATCAACGATCCGGCACAATGGGCAAAAAAATGTGTAGAGCAATATGGGGCTGATCTGATCTGTCTTAAGCTTGATGGAATCCATCCTGACAAAGGTAACAAAAGTGCAGAAGATGCGGTAAAAACGGTAAAATCTATCCTCGCAGCAGTAGGTGTTCCTCTCATTATCTGGGGGTGTGAGCATGATGAGAAAGATAACGAGGTAATGCCTAAAGTGAGCCAGGCTGCCAGGGGAGAAAATTGTCTGTTAGGCATTGTATCACAGGATAACTATAAGACACTTACCGCTACATGTCTGGCAGATGGACACAGCATTATTACCATGGCGCCTGTAGATATTAACATTGGAAAACAGATTAATATTCTCGTGTCTGAGATGGATTTTCCGCTCAACCGAATAGTAATGTTCCAATCAACCGGCGCCCTGGGCTATGGTTTGGAGTATACCTATTCTATTCAGGAACGTGAACGATTGGCCGCTCTTACGGGCGATAAAATGATGTCCATGCCGGTAATCTGCGATGTTGGTCATGAGGCATGGCGGTCAAAAGAGGCTAAATCTAACGATAACGATGTTCCCCAGTGGGGCCCTCGGGAAGAAAGAGGTCCGATGTGGGAAACCATTACTGCCACCAGCCTTTTGCAATCTGGTGTTGATATTATTCGTATGAATCATCCCAGAGCTGTTGCAGCAGTAAAAAAATGTATTGATCGTTTATACTAAAAAAAGCGTAATAGTTCAGCGCAAAGATGTTTTGCGTTTCGTGTTTCTCGTGTAACGGGAAATAAGAAACACGAAATATGAAATTCTCGTAATAGAAGACTTTGCGGTGAAGTTAAGGTGTGACAATTTATGAAAGAGAAAGGGTAAACATACGATGATTTCTATAGGGGAACGTATCAACGGTATGTTTAAAGATGTACGTGAAGCTATAAAAAATAAGGACCCAAAGGCTGTGCAAGAACTTGCGATAAAACAGACAGAGGCCGGGGCTAGTTTTCTGGACGTGAATGTGGGCACTGCTACGGCTGATCCTGCCGGAGCGATGAAATGGTTAATTGAGGTTATTCAGGATACAGTAAAGACGCCCATTGCGATTGACAGTCAAAAATTTGATATCGTAAAGGCCGGTTTATCGGTGATTAAAAATGAGGTCTTAATCAATTCCTCAAAGGGTGACCCTGAAGAATTAGATAAATACATGCCTTTGGCTAAGGAATACAACGCATCGCTGATATGTCTTACGATGGATAAATGTGGTATTCCCCAGGATGTTGAACGGCGTATGGAGATTGCCATGAAGATTGTGGAAAAGGCGGTAGAGCATGAGTATGAACTGTCAAAGGTATACATAGACCCCGTACTTTTCCCTATTAATGTCGATCAGAAACAGCCTGCGCTCATGTTTGACATCTTCAACCAGATCAAAATGATCTCTGATCCGCCGCCACACCGAAATGTAGGGCTCAGTAATTTCTCTCAGGGAACAAAGGAAAAAAGACTTTTAGCCCGTATATTTTTAACCATGGGAATCTCATATGGACTGGATGCTGCTGTCATGGATGTGCTTGATAAGGATTTAATGGATGCTGCAATAACAGCAGAGATTATTATGAATCAGCACGTTTACAGTGATTCCTATCTTACGGCATGTAGAAAATAAATTGGATTAACATGGAGAGAATTCAGGCTTACACGGCACATTTTTTTCTGCAATTATCTTTCTTCTGTAACTTACTATTTCGGCTCTTTATATAAGGCACGTTAAAACCGTGCCTTTTTTTATGAAAATTCACGAAATCAAAACACGCGTTCGTTATCAGGAAACTGACCAGATGGGTATTGTCTATTATGCCAATTTTCTTGTTTATTTTGAAATGGGAAGAACAGAATTTTTGAGAAATCTTGGATTGCCATATTCAGAATTGGAGCGGGAGCATATCTACTTTCCCGTTACTGAGGCTCATTGCCGGTTTCGCGTGCCTGCTCATTACGATGATATCCTGATCATTCAGACCTTCGTTTCAGAACTAAAACATGCCACCGTAGAATTTAAACATAAAATTATCCGCGAAGGCGATAATAAACTTATCGCCGAAGGTTTTACAAAGCTAGCCTGCCTCAATGCCAGCCGTAAGCCTACCGCCATGCCTGAAAAGCTAAAGAAACTCTTGCAATGAGAGATGTAAACAAAGAATCATTTTGTTAAAGCATATCCTGCTCAGCACAGGCCTGTTTTGATTATCAATATGTATAATCAATCCGAATCTCATCCTCATCATCTCATCGAATCCGGTATGCAGGCAGTCTTATTTTTTTTGTTTCTCACCATGTGTGTGCTTGCATCCCAGTATTTTTCGTTGTGCAACAATCAATACCTGCCAGTTCAAATCCTCATCCTATCGCAGTTCAATGTCTCAACCATCTCACATATTTTTCGATGCTCCTTTGCGAGCCAACTTTTCTATAAAAGGTAGTTATTCCGTAATTATCCAAAATCGGTAGAAGATATTCCCTTTACCCTGTTAGAAAATTGCTGTCCGATAAGCTTTCTATCTTACAGGGTGGATATCCTCCTCTTTCCCTCTGATTTTTTAAAAAAATTCTGCCTACTGCTGATAAAGGAAAATTAAGAGAACCATAATCAGCCAAAAGGTAAAAGACAGTTCCCGCATAATAGGGTAATCCCGAAGTAATCAACTTCTTTGGATTATTCATATATTACTGTGAGTACCAGGAATATTAAAAACTTAGAACACTAACGTTATTTGGGAAGAACAATGAGAACCTATTCAACAAAAACGATAAAAACCATTACCCTCTTAGGTATCTTGATTTTATTTATTATGAGTAATCCTCCTGTGCAAGAAGAAACTCTTGCTCGCGAGAATAAGGCTCACACTTGTCTGATAAAGGAGCCTCTTTGCAATCTAAAACCACGGACTATCCAACATTTAGAAATCCCAAAATGCACTCAAAATGATGAAATACTTACCTATTCAGCATTTGTCCTTTCTTATAACGAAGAGCATGAACAGGCAAGTTGGGTTGCTTATGAATTAACGAGAGAAGAGACCTATGCCATGTATGAGAGGTCTGATAAGTTTATTCCCGATCTTAGGGTTAAAGGGCAAACGGCAGATGGTAAGGATTACAAGGGATTTGGTTATGATAAAGGTCATTTAGCGCCTGCTGGTGATATGGCATGGTCTTCAGTAGCAATGCAGGAATCATTTTATTATAGTAATATTAGTCCGCAAGAGCCTGGTTTTAACAGGGGGATTTGGAAAAAATTAGAAGAGTTGGTCAGGCAATGGGCAAGGGATAATCGGTCAATATATATTGTCACCGGTCCTGTTTTAAAAAAAGGTTTACCTACCATTGGTAAAAATAAAGTTTCTGTGCCGAAATATTTTTATAAGATAATTTTAGATTATAGAGAGCCTGATATTAAGGGTATCGGTTTTGTTATTCCGAATATGAGATCAAATGAATCATTACAAAAATATGCTTTAACGATTGATAACATTGAAAAGTTAACAGGAATTGATTTTTTTCATCTTCTTCCTGATGAGCAGGAAGAGCTTATCGAATCAACGTTAAATCTCAAGAATTGGAGATTCGATACACCAGATATTGTAGGGAAATCAAGTATGGCGGTGATGCAATGCAAAAGCATAACCAAGTCTGGTAAGAGATGTAAGAATAAGACGAAGAATCCTGATGGGTACTGTTATTTACATGAAAATCAAACTCATACAAGTCGAAAAACGGAAAGGTACGATACTATGAATTAAAGTCTTGCGGAAACGATATCAGGTCTTTTTGATTTCTTTTTATTCTTTATCCATAGGGTTTTAATCTCTTGTATTCACATCGGAGGAAAAATGTATGGCGAGGTTTTAGCCTTGTTATTATAGAGAAGCAAACCGAAAGGTTCATCCTACATAAGTTTCTTACAAAATATATTTTTCGAACAGTTATTTCAATTCCTTATAGGTTCATTGTAGAGGAATTTTCATTGTATGTAAGCGGTTTTCAGGGTGGCACACACAAACGATGCTTACAGGGACATGCCCCCGTTCAAGGCGTACGGGGACATGGTTTGTCCGTGTAGTGTTTAACTTGTCATTGCGAGGGTATTGTCCGAAGCAATCTCTTGAATAGTTGAGAAAAGATTGCTTCGGGAAAAAACCCCTCGCAATGACAAATACTCTGGAGCCTCTTATTGTAAATTATGTTGAATGAAAGACTTGTGAAGCGGAACAATTCTTTCTTTGTATGATTGTTTCAATTTCTTATAGGTTCAATGAAAGCCCGTAGACGCACAGGGCAATATTAAAGAACCCCGTTTCAATTCCTTATAGGTTCAATGAAAGGAACCACCTTGCAGGAAATTCAAGGTAATATTTTCGTTTCAATTCCTTATAGGTTCAATGAAAGGCAGAAAGAAATTTCTTTTCAAGCCCCTCATCGTAGTTTCAATTCCTTATAGGTTCAATGAAAGATTGCACAATCAGGGCAGGCAGAACCCCTTGCTACCGTTTCAATTCCTTATAGGTTCAATGAAAGAAAGAAAGCCTTCGGGAAATCACATTCACAATGGAGTTTCAATTCCTTATAGGTTCAATGAAAGATGGTATTTTCCATACCGATTACTTTGGATATTTGTGTTTCAATTCCTTATAGGTTCAATGAAAGCTTCGGATTCGTCTTCATCGTAGATGATCTCATCAGTTTCAATTCCTTATAGGTTCAATGAAAGCATTTATTGTGGTCTGAGTGATGCCCATGTAAAAAAGTTTCAATTCCTTATAGGTTCAATGAAAGGAATCGGTTCAGGGATATGAACTTATTCCAGATCGGTTTCAATTCCTTATAGGTTCAATGAAAGCCGCTTTATGGGTACAGGAAATATGAGGGTTTTCGGCTCGTTTGGATGTGAGAAATTATCATTTTTTTCGTCGACCTCCAGTTATGTAAAAATACTCATAGGTTGACAGGATATATTTAAGTCACCTTCTGATAACACTATAGTCTTCTTTTTAACTTCCGAGACAGATCATCCAAGATGTTTTTGTAACTATTTTCCCTGTGGTTGACAGACTTTACTTCCGTATTTAACCATACATAGACAAAAATTTCCACATATGATAAAAATATTCGCTCCCTTTTTATTCGTGCTCATTCGTGGCTAAAATATTACTCTGTTCTGAAGACTAAAGTATATTGTCCACAGATCTTTTTTCAGAACCAACGATCTCCTTATCCAGCCATTTTTCATTTCTTGACTTAAATAAAATGAGCGAATCCTCATCGTCTTCATTCATTATCTTTTTGGCACTTACCTTCAACTCTTCCAACTTGCCTTCGGTAATCTCTCCTTCAAATACAGAATTTTGGATATGGTGAAGATAACTCCTGCACAGCTTCAACATCTTTCCACACCTCTTTTGATCTACATCGTAAACGGCGATTACATACATTCTTTCCCCTCTCCTTTTAGCCACTTTATTAGTTGGTCACGAATAAACACGAATCGAATACTATAGGAACCGATATTGGTTTGATAAGGATTTCCATTTTTTATATGAGCTGGATAAACAGTCATTTCCTATCTTACCCATCTTACCTGCCCCTGTTACTTTAAGAGGAAGATTTTAAATCTGCCTCTGCAAACCCATTCGTGTAAATTTGTGTCCATTTGTGGCTAAAAACTCACCACCAAATTTTAAACCCCTCATACTCCTGCTCACCAATAATATGCTTAACCAGCTTATAACATTCCAGTCTTATTAAGTACCGATAAGAAACCTGCCTTTCAAGTCTCTTATGGGTTATTACGGTTTTCAGCCTTTCATCATATTCCTTAATTACAACCTTTCTTCCCTTCTCATTAAGATAACAGAGATTTACTTCCGTCATAAAGTCCGTCTCGGTAATTTGCTGTCTGTTCAGTAGGGTAAATATCGTTCTATCACTAAAAATGGGTTTAAATATTTCAGCCAGGTCTAAACTTAACGAAAATCTGCGGTCTCCCGGCTCATGGAGATAAGAGATAAGCGGGCTCAACTGGGTATGGTATATTTCATCAAGACATGTTGTATAGACCATTGAGTTCAGATATGAAATAAGGGCATTGATCATATTATCGGGCGGCTGTTTCACCCTGCGTTCAAATTTTATCTCCTGGTCAATAATCATAGGCCATGCCTTATAATAGGTATTTCGGATATTCCCCTCAAGTCCCATCAACTCTTCAACTGATTCTACTTTATCGACCTGCGCCTTGAATCCTTCAATCGTATTAATATATTCGTCTAATCCCTTGCCCCTGTTACTGTAATATCTCAGATTCTTCAGGATATTAAAACTGGCTGCATCCACAAACGCCCTTGCAATCGCAATCCTCTTTTGACGGCTCGTGTAATGGCTCACCTGTTTTACCAGGAGTTGTCCCGAGTTTAAATATTCTCGCGGATAATAGCTACCCGAATAAAATCCATAATAGTTAAAGACATGTACCGGTATGCCCTTCTGTGCCAGGTAATTAAAGAGCTTCGTATTGAAGTCAATTTCCCCAAAGGCGTAAAGGGCTTCTGTATTCTCGATAGGGATAACGGACTTCGAGCCATCTTCCTTTTCAAAGAAGATCGTATTCTCCTGCCGTTTCAGGCGGCCGTTGTTAAAGATGTAGTAGTTTTGTTTCATAAGTGATTGTAGAATCCAGAAGACAGAAGACAGAAGCCAGGAGTCTGGAGTCAGGAGTCAGAAGATAATAAAACTTAGATAACATCTAATTATAAATAAGATTTTAGAATAGAAGTAGAGTATGATTCTAATAATTTGCTGACTTCTTCAAGCTGTGACATTAACTTTAAACCATTACCATATTTGAGATCCTCTGTTAAGATTAAATAGTATCTACACTCTTCCAGGGAACCCTGGGAAATGTTCATAAACCGTACTTTATCAGCCCTGGTCTTTTTCTTAAACCCTTCAGCAATATTTGCTGCAATAGAAATCGCAGCTCTCCTTATTTGAGATGTCAACCCATACAACTCTTTTTTAGGGAAGTCGTTGCTGAAACCGTAAACAGCTAATACAAATTGATGCGCCTTTTGCCAAACAATCAAGTCCTGAAAACTTTTTGCCGGCAACCTTTCCATACCACACTCCTTTCTCTTCACCTCTATATTTTGGCTCCTGAATTCTGTCTCCTGGATTCTGAATTCTGCCTCATCACACCCAGCAAATATCCCCATAACTACAATTTCTACACATCTTCATCCGCTCTACTGCTGGTGGTAGTTCAGTGTTTATAATCCCTTGTATTTCCTTTAAAATCGATTGAATCTTCTCTTCATCCTCCGGTTCCAAGAATACATCCAGGGTCTTTCTCAGTTTGGGATAATTTATTTTACCGGTAATACCATCAGCACCCTTCTGCTTCAGATACCAGATATAATACTTCAACTGCCAGATATGCGGTTCTTCCACCTTATCAGATTTCTTTACCTCATGAATAACCCTGTCGTTCCCAATGAAATCGATCTTAATGGTATCATCAATATCAATCTCCTTCTTCTCCCGTTCATACGATGTCTCATGAATCAACTTTCCGAGGTAGACGGCATCGCTGTTCTGTTCCATCTGGATATCATGGGAAAAGTACCAGAGCTTTTTCTTGCAAAGGAAGAAATAGTTAATTTGGGTACCGGTGAAGCGGATATTATGCAGAGAGCTATTCATAACTTTGCACCTGTTACAATTTTTTTCTGAATACAGAATTCAGGAGTAAGAATTCAGGAGCCAGAAGTCAGGAGTCAGAATGGAAAAAATAAAAACGTCTTTATTTTGAATTCTGGATTCTGGCTCCTGAATTCTGACTTCTATATTCTGCCTTCAATCATTTTTCTTTATTCATACAACATTTCTTATATTTCTTTCCGCTGCCGCATGGGCAGGGTTCATTACGACCGATTTTTCGCTTTTCAGGGGTAAAAGGCTCTAAAAACTCCTCATCCTCTTCAAGGTATTCTAATTCTTCCTCTTCTTCTCTTCTCCACCGTTCTTGCCGTTTCTTTATCTCGTCTTCATCATAAAAAGACAACCAATCTTTTGTGTAATAGTCGATATTTTTTTCATTTTTGGAAAAAACTTCTTTGACATCTTCCACGCTGAATGCAACAATTTCAAATTCATCCTTTTCTGCTTTTTCCTCTTCCTCACAAAAAGCAAGAAGTGACTCCTTGTATTCGCTGCGTACAAAATCGAGGAGTACATTTCCTGCGCATCCTCTCACATCGATATCCTCTTCCGTATCGGTTAACACGGAATGGATAAGAGGAAAAATATCATCTTCAATCTCTGGATGGTTAATAGTAATAGCTGCCAATCCCATTACTGCTGAATCCTTAACCCTCCAATCATTCATCTTATCCTTTACAATCTTTTTCAGTTCATCTATTGCTGGCATTCCTAATTTACCAAATATCGATGGGAGTACCGTAGTAATCCAATCAACATCATGCGTTTCTGCCAATCGTAAAGCACGCATCAGGGGTAAAACAGCCTCCTTTGTATCGATTGCACCGAGAATAAATACGGCATGTATCACGGCCCACCATTCTGGTATGCTGCTTCTCCAGCAGGACTCTTTTGATACGATCTCATCGAGTGGCTTTATCATCCGTTCACCACGTCTAACAAATTCATCCACCGCCGCTCGTGGCAGCCGATCTGCTTCAGTGAAAAGAAGTTTTACGAGCGACTCGTCATCCAATGTTTGGTAATCCACCATAGCAACCCCTTCTTAATGCATACAATATTTGAGATTAGCCACGAATGAACACGAATAGGCACGAATGGATATACGTAATGATTTTCAACTTATAGTAAGCCAAAGGATGAAAACCGAACATATCTTGGACTGAGGAAAGACTATCCTGCCGGTCATTGCGAGGGTCTTTTCCGAAGCAATCCCAAAGGCAGAGATTGCGGAGCCTGTTCCGAGCGTATCAGCAAGGGATCTCCGAGTTTGCTTCGGCTTCGCCTCGCAACCGCTTCACTCCTCGCAATGACATGTTAAGAATCCCATACATTTCATACACTCTCATACAGCCAAAGACTCAACTTTTTCCCTATTCTGTTCGATTTCATCTCTTGGATGCTATAATTTTGAGTACATCATTCTTATCCCGTTCGTCCTATCCCTGTTCATTTAGATTCTCCATATTTTACCACAAAAAGCCCGAAGTACATGAAGAACTAAAAATCTCCAGTGAAACTATAATCGAAAAGGAGGATGATGGCGAAGACTAGACTACTATGCATATTCTCCCACCCTTCCTGATGTTATTCCAACGGGCCGACAATCGAAACCACGCGTAAAAATATTCGGGAGGCAATCGAACTTCATTTAGAATCCCTCTTGAAACAGTCCAAAGAGATCCCGCAGGCAGAAAGGTTAATGCATGTGAAAGAAATCTCCATTGGATTATCTCCATGAGTTCTAAAATTCCAGTAATCATAGCCAAAAAGCCTGTTCAGGCACGATTTGTTATTTGTAAGCAAGCAGTTTAAAGATATCTTTTAAAAAGCCAAATTGTTACCTTTTATTTTTTGAGAAAATTCTTCATCCTTGAAATTCTTAAGGAATCGAAAATCCGAAATCCCTGTATCAAATCTTCAAGTATCAATGGCTTTGTTGCACAAATCCGATAAAAAAGCAGTTTTTCCCTGTAGTATGCAATTTATGAGATCGCATAACTTTCCGGCATTCCTAATTTCATC
>NZ_SZPP01000031.1:0-39767 GCF_030263775.1 Candidatus Jettenia sp. AMX1 | reverse complement strand
GATGCTGCCATTAGTAATGCCTATATTCAATTTAAGGCAGATGAGATACATTCGGATGCAACCTCGCTGATCATCCAGGGGGAAGCTGCCAATAATGCCGCTGCGTTTACCTCTGTTGACGGGAACATGTCATCCAGACCAAGAACAACGGCTGCAGTGTCATGGTCGCCGGCAGCCTGGCTAATAAAAAAAGAAGTTGGTCTCAACCAGAGGACGCCCAACATATCCTCAGTCATTCAGGAGATTGTAAGCCGTGCCGGGTGGTCAAGCGGCAATTCGCTGGTGATTATCATTACAGGCACTGGCAGACTTTACCGAATCCACCGGGCGCCGTGACTACTACCTGGAGTAAGGTCAGTGGCCCAGGCACAGTGACCTTTGGCAATGCGAATGCTATCGATACAACGGCAAGCTTCTCGGAGGCCGGTACGTATGTGCTGAGTCTAACGGCCGATGATGGTGAATTGAGCCCAAGCGATGAGATAACCATTGTAGTATCGAACCCCATCGTGAACCAGCCACCAACGGTAGATGCAGGGGCAGATCAATCGATTACGTTCCCGGATAGTACAATCCTGGATGGAACGGTAACGGATGATGGTCTACCAACAGGCACCGTAACGACTACCTGGAGTGTGGTGAGTGGTACGGGTACCGTGACCTTTGCTGATACGAGTGCTGTAGATACAACGGCAAGCTTCTCGGAGGCCGGTATGTATGTGCTGAGTCTAACGGCCGATGATGGTGAATTGAGCCCCAGCGATGAGATAACCATCGAGGTAATACAGCCCATTATAAACCAGCCACCCACAGTAGATGCGGGGGTAGAACAATTAACGGTTACCTTACCGGACAGTGCAACACTGGATGGAACTGTAACGGATGATGGCTTACCGACCGGTACCATAACGACTACCTGGAGTGTGGTGAGTGGTACAGGTACGGTAAGCTTCGGTGATGCCAATGCCGTGGATACAACGGCGAGCTTCTCGGAGGCCGGTACGTATGTGCTGAGTCTAACGGCCGATGACGGTGAATTGAGCCCAAGCGATGAGATAACCATTGTGGTATCGAACCCCATCGTGAACCAGCCGCCCACAGTAAATGCAGGAGCTGATCAATCGATTACGTTACCAAATACTGCAATCTTAAATGGTACGGTATCGGATGACGGTCTGCCGAATCCACCTGGAACAGTGACAACTATCTGGAGTATGGTCAGTGGACCGGGCACGGTAACCTTTGGCGAGGCGAATGCTGTTGATACAACGGCCAGTTTCTCAGCGGCAGGGTCGTATGTCCTGAAGTTAACAGCCGATGATAATGAATTGAATACCAGTGCTGAGGTAAGTATAACGGTATCCGACTGACACTCAATCTGCAAAGTGCATATTCATGCCTGGAATTTATCCCTTTGGTGGATTCGCTTCGCTTAATCAGGAAATGAAAGAAAAACAAGCAATTATTCTTCTTATCAGGAGATATACCCCTCCGGACACGAGAAGGAGGGGTTACACAGGGAGGATGATCAGATGAAATGCGGTAAACTATGAAAATAAGAATACGGAGGGAGTAGGATTCGAACCCACGGGAGGCTTTCGCCTCCAGCAGTTTTCAAGACTGCCGCCATAGTCCACTCGGCCATCCCTCCTGTTATTAAAAGTTGTACTCTGGCTTACAAACTTCTTCTAAAACTTTTTTGGCCACAAAGATCGGAGTATTCTTAAGCATTGCTAATGCAATAGCATCGCTGGGTCTGGAATCAATTTCCACAACTGAATTATTTTGTTGCACTATAATCTTTGCATAGAAGGTATTATTTTTCAGATCATTAATAATAATCCTTAGGACCTCTGCATTCAGACCTTCTATTACATTGCTAATGAGATCATGTGTAAGAGGCCGTGGAGTGGTAACACCCTTAACTGCCCTGTCGATTGCCCATGCCTCATGGAGACCGATAACTATCGGAAAACTCCGCTGCCCTTCTTTTTCCTTTAAGACAATAATCTGATGATCGCTTGTCTCGGTGATTATAATTTTTGAGAGTTCCATAAGAACCATACGAAGTCCTCTCATGTAAGCGATATAGGGAATAAATATAATGTATGCTATGTCTTTATCTATGGACAAACTATGAAAATTCTAACACATCACCCCTTTTTGTCAAATGTTTTTTAATTTAAACATGACCAATCCTGATATTATTTATTGTTGTATGATGGACTTGTGAAACTTTATTGACACTCTGCAAATTGACTGCTATACTGATTTTACTTATGATAATTTCATACATTGCAGAGTATAATAATGTCGTATTTCTACCAATCAAAGAGTCTTGCCAATAGTTTTTTATTTATCCTGCCCCTGTTGATCTTATATGAAGTGGGAATTGCATTGCAAGATTCAAAGATCAAGAATACCGCAGATGTTATTGTAAAGACTCCCTTGGCGCTATTTGGTAAAAATAGTTCTTTGATATTTAATCTATTAGTTATTATTTTTCTCATTGCATCGATATTTTATATAGAAAAGGAATATCAGCTCAGTATTTTGGTATTTATTCCCATGATCATAGAGAGTATGGTTTATGCCCTTTTTATCAGTTACGGAATTGGGTTTATCGTTTATAAAATAGTATCGTCCTGCACCATTGCTATACCTTTTTCCCTGAGCATATGGATGGGAATTATTCTTTCTATCGGAGCGGGAGTTTACGAAGAAATTGTTTTTCGGCTTATTTTAATTACATCATTATACTTTTTATTTGCGGTTCTCTTAAAAATAAATAAACCTATTAGCGCTGCAATAAGCATCCTAATCGGGGCATTTCTGTTTACTATTATGCATTATGTGGGAACCCTCGGTGATACCTTTACCTATACCAATTTTACCTTCCGGATGTTATCCGGAATAGTATTATCGGCCATCTTTTTGTCTCGCGGGCTAGGCATTGCCGTTTATACCCATGCAATTTACGATGTATTCACAGTCTTAAAACCTTTTTATGCTTAGAGGGAAAATTTTGTGGAAAATATTATCGTTGGCATTACCGGTGCCAGTGGGGCTATTTATGCCCAGCGTCTCTTGCATATCCTCAGTAAGAAGGAATACAATATTCATCTATCGATATCAGATGCTGCGGCCATCGTTATCAAACATGAATTGGGAATCGATCTTAATGATAATCAACCGAATCTTATAAGGCTTCTTGGTTGTGCGCCGGATAATGTTATCTATTATCGCAACTCAGATATCAGCGCAACTATCGCCAGTAGCCGATATTCTATCAAAGCAATGGTGATAGTTCCCTGCAGCATGAATACCCTCTGCTCTATTGCCTGCGGTATTTCGAATAATCTCGTTCAACGCGCTGCAAGTATAACTATGAAAGAAGGCCGAAAACTCGTGCTCGTACCACGCGAAACACCATTTTCTTCCATTCATTTGGAAGCTATGTTAAAATTATCTTCGGCAGGGGCATGCATCCTGCCTGCCGCGCCCGGGTTCTATTATAATCCGAAGACCATAGCAGATCAGATAGATTTTGTTGTAGCCAAGATATTGGATGTATTGGGTATAGGGCATAGTCTCATTCCCCAATGGCATGGTGAAGAACTTATGTATCGTGAGTGACGATATGAGGATGTACTCATCGAAGGTTTAAAACCTACTCCTACTCATGAGAAAATGGAGATGGAGGGCGAGGCTTTGGCCTTTAATCCCCCCTACCCCCCCTTTAAAAAAGGGGGGAAAGATGCATAAGTTTAAAAAAGGGGAAAGGATGAGCAGTTTAGAAAAGGGGGAAAGAAGGAAGGATTTTTTCTTGAGAAAAGTTTGCCTGATCAAACATATCAAACTTTTCCCCCTTTTCTAAAACATTCATCACTTCCCCCTGTTCTAAAGCATTCACCATTTCCCCCTTTTTTAAAGGGGGACTAAGGGGGATTATGGGTGGTTTGTTATTCTTCACCGTTTCCATAATTTTAACTTAACGTATATGGGGAATGCTATGGAAATTGATAAATTCCAGAAACTTATAGAAGAGATGTATCTAAAAAAAGACGCAAAACGAGGTCTATCCAAAACCTTTATGTGGTTTACCGAAGAGGTCGGGGAACTTTCCCGTGCTTTGAGAGAAAACAATAAAGAAGCATTGAAAAAAGAATTTGCTGATGTGCTTGCATGGCTGTTTACCCTGGCAAGTTTATCAGGAATCAAGATGGAAGAAACTATCGATAAATATACTGCGGGATGTCCCGTATGTAGCAGAATTCCTTGTGCATGCAAGGAAGAATAGGAAGGTATATGGCAGATACGAATGCTCATGTTAATCCACCCGGGGCGGAATGGCAGCCTGTTTATATCAAGAAGGGTCGGGGCGCTGGTTTTTGGATTGCGGTTGGGATTGCCTCGTTCTTTTTCTTATGCACCCTTTTTTTATTCATACTCTTTATCGGTTCTCTCCTGTTAGGAAGGGCATTCCTTGGCGTAACGCCAGAAGGTAAAAAACAAATATTCGAGACCATTGTCGAAGGAAAAGGGGAAGATAAGATTGCCATAGTTCCCATCAAAGGCATATTAACGAATGAGTCAGGAGATGGCCTTTTTATAGAAAAACACAGCATAGTCGAGGCGGTAAAGCAGGATCTCGAACAAGCCACGCAAGACTCGCATGTTAAGGCCGTAATTTTAGAAGTTAACAGCCCTGGCGGCGGTATTACGGCCAGCGATGTTATTTACAACAGAATTATGAAATTTAAGGCTGATACCCAAAAAAAGGTTGTTGTATACATGGGGGATATTGCTGCATCCGGTGGGTACTACATTTCCGCTGCGGCCGATGCCATTGTGGCACATCCAACAACAATTACCGGTAGCATCGGGGTT
The DNA here is from genome assembly GCF_030263775.1 of Candidatus Jettenia sp. AMX1. Lineage (NCBI taxonomy): Bacteria > Pseudomonadati > Planctomycetota > Candidatus Brocadiia > Candidatus Brocadiales > Candidatus Brocadiaceae > Candidatus Jettenia > Candidatus Jettenia sp. AMX1. The sequence goes on along the minus strand of NZ_SZPP01000031.1, from coordinate 34,877 downwards.
ATTATGCCATTAATAAATGTGGCAGAACTTATTAACCGATATGGCATAAAAGACAATTCTATCGCCTCCGGCGCTATGAAAGAAATCGGCTCTCCATTCAAACAGATGACTCCGGAAGAAGCAAACATTCTAAAAGATATTATCCATGAGCTTTATATGCAATTTGTAACCGTGGTTTCCACAGGCAGGAGCATGGATGTTGAAACGGTAAAGAAACTTGCAGATGGAAGAATATATACCGGTAAACAAGCCGTTGAAAAGGGATTGGTCGATCGACTTGGTTACCTGGAAGATGCCATTCATGTAACCAGGAAATTATCAGGACTTTCTGAGGCAACTGTTGTAAGATACGAAAAACCATCCGGGCTGGCGGGTATGTTTGGATTACTATCCAGAAGACTTTTTCAAAATACTACCATCAATTTGGACATCTTACAATTTTATGAGCAGGATAGTATAAAGCCCATGTATTTATGGACCGGTCATACTATAAATAAATAGATTTCAGTATTTTGAGCAATTATAAATTACGTAATAATCTATGATACGTGTTCGTTTCGCGCCATCACCTACCGGTCTCTTACACATCGGAAATGCACGCATGGCCGTTTTTAACTGGCTCTTTGCAAGGCGGCATAAGGGCGCCTTTATCCTGAGGATTGAGGATACGGATGTTGCCCGCTCGGAAAAAAAATACATGGCACAACTCATCGAAGACCTGCATTGGCTAGGGATAACCTGGCAGGAAGGACCTGATGCTGGCGGCCAGTACGGCCCCTATCTGCAGTCGGAGCGGTTACCTATCTATAACGATATTTGTCAAAAATTTTTAGACGAGGGATTGGCATATCGGTGCTATTGCACCCCTGAAGAGTTGGAAGAACGCAGACAAATTGCCAAACTGACAGGGAAACCACCCCGGTACGATAACCGTTGCCGAAGATTAACAGATGCGCAAAAAAAGACCTTTGCTTCCTCAGGTCTCGGTTTTACTGTTCGTTTTCAAGTGCCAGATGAACTCCTTGTATTTGATGACCTGATTCGGGGAACCTGTCAATTCGATATGAGCCTGATAGGAGATTTTGTGATTATGAGATCTGACGGAACACCCTCTTTCCACTTTGCTGTTGCCGTGGATGATACCCTGATGCGTGTTACTCATGTTATCCGTGGAGAAGACCATTTATCAAATACACCTTGTCATATAGTACTTTTCCATGCTTTGAAGCAGAGACCGCCCCAATTTGCCCATCTTTCACTCACTATGGGCACAGACCGTACCTTACTGAGTAAACGACATGGGGCATTTTCTCTGACTGAATACCGTAAATTGGGCTATTTGCCAGAAGCTATTCTCAACTACATGATGCTCCTCGGATGGGCGCCAAAAGATAAAAGAGAAAAATTTACCATCGATGAGATCGTTGATACGTTTGATATAAACACCATGAGCAAAGCGCCCTCGGTATTCGATCAGCAAAAATTAGATTGGTTGAGTGGACAATACATCCGGGAAGCAAACCTGGAAAGGCTTACAAACCTGGCGATACCTTATCTGCAAGCAGCCGGCTTCGTTCCTCCGGACGAGTCTCAAATTGACAGATCTCGGTTAAGAGCAGTTATCGATGCCACACGGGGCAATATATCCTATCTGTCTCAAATTGTACAAGAAGCAGATATCTTCTTTAAAGATACTATAGTCAGCGAAAAGCATATTGAATTTTTATCATTAGAGACATCACGGATTGTACTCTCGTTATTTCTTACGGAACTTCAAAAAATACCTGCCGTCTCCCCTGAAATTTTTCAGGATATTTTAATAACGATAAAAAAAGAAACAAACATAAAGGGGAAAGGACTTTATCTGCCTATCCGTATCGCTTTAACAGGACGGGAGCATGGTCCTGAACTGTATTCTATTGCCAATATTTTAGGCATTGATGTCTGCAAGAGGAGGATTGAGAGATTTCTCCTGACACAAAACAAATAATAATTGGTATATATTCATAACGAAAAATAATACAAAATATTCAGCATATTAAGAAAGAGAGTATGGCGCTAAAATTTTATAATTCCCTAACGAAAAAAAAGGAAATTTTTACACCGTTACATGAGGGACGTGTTACTCTGTATGTGTGCGGTCCTACCGTTTATGATCATCCCCATATCGGGCATGCCAAGAGTTATGTTAGTTTTGATGTGATTGTCCGCTATCTTCGTTATTTAGGCTATAAGGTACGCTATGTGCAAAATATTACAGACGTAGGACATCTTACCGATAATGCAGACACGGGTGAAGATAAAATCGTCAAACGTGCGCAAAGAGAGCGTGTGGAACCTGCAGAACTTGTTGAAATATATACACGAAGTTACTTCGAGGATATGGATGCATTGAACAATGTAAGGCCTGATATTTCACCACGGGCAACAGCACACATTCCCGAGCAAATTGAGCTTTTAGAGAAATTAATTGAAAAAGGGTATGCTTACGTATCGCACGGTTCTGTTTATTTTGAAGTCCAAAAATTTAAAGAATATGGAAAACTCTCGGGAAGAAAACAAGAAGAACTTGATGCAGGAGCCAGGATAGAAATAAACCCTGAGAAACGATACCCATCCGATTTTGCCCTGTGGAAGAGGGCAGAGCCAGGCCATATCATGAGGTGGAAAAGCCCTTGGGGAGAAGGCTTTCCCGGATGGCACCTTGAATGTTCTGCCATGTCAATGAAATATTTGGGACCGACTTTAGACATTCATGGAGGCGGATTAGAAAATACCTTTCCCCATCACGAATGCGAAATCGCACAAAGTGAGGCAGCAAACGATCAGCCATTTGTCAGATACTGGATACACAATAATATGGTTACCGTAAACGGTCAAAAGATGGGAAAATCCCTTGGTAATTTTATCACCCTCAAGGATGCCTTTAAGAAGTACCGCCCGTTAACGGTGAGGTTCTTTATTCTTACAACTCATTATCGCAGCCCGTTAGATTTCAGCAATGAGGCGCTTGATGCCGCAGATAAGGGCCTTGAACGCCTGTATAATACCATTCAACATTTACGGGAGCGGTTAGCGCATGCACAGGATGGTTCGACCCCATCTCACCTTTATGAAAGATTAGAACACCATAAAAAAGCGTTTATGGAAGCAATGGATGAGGACATCAATACTTCCGATGCCATTGCCGTACTCTTTGATGTATCGAAAGAAGTTAATACGCTCCTCAATTCCGGTGAAGAGATCGGCAAAAAGTGTTTAGAAGACATTCATGCACTTTACCAGCAACTTGGTGGTGATATTCTTGGCATCATACCGAATGTCCTCGAGTCTGAACAGAAAGGTGAAACAGATACCCTGAAAAATATCATGGGCGTGCTTATAGATACCCGGTGTGAGTTGCGTAAGGCAAAACAATGGCAATTGTCAGATTTTATTCGTAATAAACTCCTGGAAATAGGTATTACCCTGGAGGACAAACCGGACGGTACGGTATGGAGAAAGATAAAATAAGTAATGTATAAATACTACATACATGTCGCTCCTGCGGAGCTTCATTTGATTCATTACACTCCATTTCTACAAACAGATCATTCCTAAGGAACTTTTACAAATAAATTGTCCTTTTAGCTCCGTTAGGAGATACCATTTATAGATTATGTCCCACACTAAGGTTATGTAATAGCAACTGCTGACTCATGATAACAATCTTTTGCCTCCTGTGATTTTTTTATAAAATATTTCAAAAGAGAGAAGATAATTTCGTATGCCGATCGAAAATATTTTATTATTGGTTGCGGTATTGATATTCGTAAGCGTCGTTTCAAGTAAGCTTTCCGATAAGTTTGGAATTCCTATCTTGTTACTATTTTTGGTAATCGGGATGCTTGCCGGTTCAGAAGGAATAGGTGGTATTTATTTTGATGATGCGATGTTAGCCAAGTCCGTTGGCGTTGTGGCCCTCATCTTTATTATTTTTTCCGGAGGGCTTGATACCAAATGGAAAGACACTAAATCAGTTATTTTGCCGGGAGCCATCCTTTCGACGGCAGGGGTTTTAATGACCGCAATCTTTACAGGGTTCTTTGCCGTCCATATCCTAAAATTTTCTCTTTTGGAAGGAATGCTGCTTGGTTCCATAGTTTCTTCAACTGATGCCGCCGCTGTATTCAGTGTTTTAAGGTCTAAACGAATAAGCCTGAAACAGCCTTTGAAGCCGCTGCTTGAGTTTGAGTCTGGCAGTAATGACCCGATGGCTATTTTTTTGACTGTCGGATTTATCAGTATCCTGACGGTGGAAAATATGAGTATTGCCGCCTTGATTCCCAAATTTATGCTGGATATGAGTGTGGGATCTCTCGTAGGTTATTTCATGGCGAAATTTATTATATTCTTCATTAACCGTCTGAAGCTGGGATACGAAGGACTTTATCCGGTAATAATGATTTCGCTCGTGCTGCTAACATACGTAATTGCAGTTTTTCTGAAAGGCAACGGAATCCTTGCGGTATATCTTGCCGGTTTAATGCTGGGGAAGGCAGAGTTTCCACATAAAAAGACGATCATAAGATTTCACGATGGTTTGGCTTGGCTTGCGCAAATTGTAATGTTTATAACACTGGGATTGCTTGTTTTTCCTTCGCATATTGTTCCATTAATAGGGGCAGGGTCTTTGCTTACATTTCTTCTTATGGTAGTTGCTCGCCCTGTTAGTGTATTGTTGTGTCTGTTGCCGTTTAACATGAATATGCGACAGAAAGTTCTGGTTGCTTGGGTTGGTCTTCGGGGATCGGTTCCGATTATCCTGGCGACATTTCCTTTTATGGCAGGCATCCCACAGGCAGATACTATTTTTAATATCGTATTTTTTGTCGTTATTGCGTCAGTTTTTATCCAAGGAACGTCTATTCCGATCCTTTCAAAAATATTGAAGCTGGACGTTCCCTTGGCTTATAAGATGCATTATCCCATCGAATTCGAAAAGACAGCGGATATCGATGCCGAATTGATAGATGTTATTGTTCCATTTGACTCAGAAGTGGTGGGTAAGAGAATTAGCGATTTAGATATTCCAAAGAAATGCCTTATTGCGCTTATTTGTCGGGACGGTAAATTTGTTATACCATCAGGATCTATGGTTATAGAAAGTGGTGATGTCTTGCTGGTACTAGCAAATACAGCTGATTTTTTGGTTTTTCAACAAACGCTGGCGCATCTTAAAAAAGAAGGGTAATAAATTATCAGCAGAAGAAAAAATAGATGAGACGGCTGCTTGTTTTTGTTCTGCCTATTTGGATTATCGCGGCTATTTGGTTTACGGTGTTTGATATTATGCAGATTCACTTAAAAGATTTTTTCGGTAAATATAGACTTACTGATATTATCCCTTAAATACAGGTTCTTATGGCTGTTAACGTATTAATGCAAAATTATACAGATGCCCTGAAAGGGTGAATTGATTATAGATAAGAAATTACCCGTAAATCAAATCCCGAAGGGATGACACCGAAGCACAGATGTATCATGTCACCCCTTCGGGGTTGAGAATCTTTTTTCTCTCTTTGCTATAATCATGACATCCCTTCGGGATTGGTGAAGAAAAAATCCCTATACCCGAATCATGATATCTCTTTTGCAAGCTTATACATAGCTTCCGAAAGGGTTATTAATTGGTCCAGGTTTAAAACTTCACCTCTTACCCGCTCATCGAGCTGCATATTTTGGATAAGTTCTTTTATCTGTTCCCTCGATATTTCTGGCAATTTCAATTGTTCGAGACTATTGAGTAATGTCTTACGCCGTGAGGTAAATATAGCATACATGATATTTTTAAAAAATGAATAATCTGTTATTTTTCCCGCATATTTTTCTTTATGAATAACTACCTTAACGATAGCTGAATAGACTTCTGGTTTTGGCCAAAACACCTGCGGAGGCAAGGTCTTCACAACTTTTACTTCTGAAAATAATTGAATAATAAGAGATAGTATACCGTATTCCCGAGTACCAGGAGTTGCCGCCATGCGTTCGGTAATTTCTTTCTGAAGCATGAGCACCATCAGATCTATGGATAGATCACTCTCTAAAAGATTAATAATTACCGGTGTGCTAATGTTATAGGGCAGATTGGAAACTACTTTTATTTTGGTCTGATTATATTCCCGAAGCCAATTCTGTATCAAAGATAAAACGTCCCGGTTTAATTCATGTTTCGTCTTTAAAATATCGGTATTAATAAGGGTAATATTTTTATATAATTTCAGTATATCAGATGATACTTCAAATAACTTTTTGTCGATCTCAACCGTAAATACATGCCGGGCTTTTTCAGCCAGGAGTCTGGTTAATCCGCCAGTTCCTGTGCCAATTTCCAACACCACATCATTTTCATTCAGACCGGCAATTTCCGGAATCGATACTAAGATATTCTGATCAATAAGAAAGTTTTGTCCAAAACGCTTATTCAGCATAATCCCTCTACTCCTAAAGATGTGCTTTAGTATAGATGGGGTATGGGGAAGAAAATGTATTTCTTTTGATGACATGTATGTTTGATCGTAAAGGAAAATGGTACGTATTACCGTGACCGGTGTAACTTCCGTATCAGGTATAGAATAAGCTCTAGAGAAGCAGGAATTATACTATCTCTTCATCCTCTGGCCGCCATGCCGGGTCTACTATACAGAGGAATTTCAAATCACCTGAACCCATGTTTTTAATATATTGTACTGAGTGTGGCGGAATGTAGATTGCCTGATTCGGATAAACCTTCTCAAATTCATTGTCGATATACATAACTCCTTCTCCTTCCAGAATATAATATACCTCTGAATGAATGAGTTTATGGCGCCGCGAGGTCTCACCGGGTTTGACAATAGCATACGCCAGACTATAGCGTAGTTTCAAGTTCTCTTTCAGTGGATGCAGGAGTTCACGGAGAATTGTGTTATCTCTGGCGGTAAATTGCTCACATTTCTGTAAATCTTTTATAAACATTTGATTATCTCCTCTCCGTGCAATGTGACATCTGTGCGGCCATTTTTATGGCCTCTATCATAGAACGTGGATTTGCAATACCCTTACCAGCAATATCATATGCAGTACCATGGTCAGGTGATGTACGTACAAATGGAATGCCTAAAGTAATATTTACCCCCGTCTCAAAGGCATGTAATTTCAAGGGAATTGCACCCTGGTCATGATACATAACAACTACCAGATCATAAGCATCTTTCAGTACCCTGTAAAATACGGTATCGGCCGATACAGGGCCATCACACCGAATACCCTTTTTCCTTGCCTTTTCAATGGCAGGGATAATAACCTTTCTTTCCTCATCTCCGAATATACCTTCCTCCCCTGCATGAGGGTTTAAACCACAAACGGCAATCCGTGGCTTGTTAAGGTTAAAATATTTTTTAAGATTATCATTGCTCATAGTTATTGTCTCAAAAATATTTTCCACGGTAAGTAAATGTGGCACATCCTTTAAGGCAACATGTGTGGTCACAAAGGCCACCCTCAGTTTTCCACCCACCATAAGCATAACAACACGTTCAACACCTGAAAAAATACGGAGCATCTCGGTATGTCCGGGATAACCATACCCACCTAAATGGATAGCCTCCTTACAAATGGGAGCCGTAACAAGGGCATCGATGTATCTGGTCATTGCGAGATTAATGCCTCTGAGCACCCATTGAGCAGATAAGTCACCTCCTTCCATTGTAGGTTTTCTCTGCTTCATAAGACTCGATTTCACATTACCTATGGATAAGAGAAAAAGAGATTGTTTTGAATCTTCAATTTCTGATATATGAGATATTGTTTGATAGCTTACCGGTATTTTTAATGGTTTCGCTGTCCGCTCTAATACCTCATCACTGCCAATGATGACATAATTCGCACTCTTTCTTATTGTTGTGGATTTCAGCGACTTTAAGATAATCTCAGGTCCGATCCCGCATGGGTCGCCCATGGTGATCCCGATGAGTAATTTTGATCTTTTATCTTTTGCCATATCGTTTTGTATTTAACTACCTAGAGAAATCCCTGTTCCATTAATTGCCCTTGCGTAATATTGACCTTTTTCTCCCGGGTATTTATTAAGAGTTTTTTAATCCACTTACCCATCATATCAATCTCAACATTCACCAGGTCACCTGTTTTCCTGAATCCTAATGTGGTCGAAGCTAAGGTATAAGGAATCAATGCCACAGAAAAAAAACTATCGGTAACGCCAACGATCGTGAGACTAATACCATCGATGGCAACAGAGCCTTTCTCAATCATCATATCAGTAAATATTTTCCCGGTAGAGAAGGATAGAATACACTGATCGGCAGATTGCTTCTTTTCTTTTATGGTACCTATGCCATCCACGTGCCCTGAAACAAAGTGCCCTCCCAACCGGTCTCCAACCTTTAATGCCCTTTCAGCATTGACTTTTTCAGCATGTCCTAGGGTACCTAACGTAGTCCTTCTCAGGGTTTCGCCGGAAACATCGAAGCTAATTATCTGCCCTTCGATTTCTTTTACCGTAAGACATACCCCGTTAATAGCCATACTCTCCCCAAGCTTAAGATCTTCGTAAAAACCATTTACATCGAGAAACAGTTCCCCACCGCCCGCCTTCGGTAATAATTTCTTTACTGACACTACATGTTCAATAATACCGGTAAACATAAATAAAATTTTTAAAATAGGCTTTCGGCGACTTAAAATACTTATTTTCCCGACACTGACCCATCCCCTTCACCCCATATGCATCAAGTTGTCGTTTAGTCAAGGGCGGCACTGACAAACTCTGTTTGTCAGTGTGTTATATTCCCTATCCACGTTGGCATTTGAAGCAAGCACGGACAAACGATCCCTGCTTAAGACATACAGGGACAGGGTTTGTCCGTGCCACCCTGAAAACCGCTTACATACAATGAAAATTCCTCTACAATCAAGCTAAGGATTTTTGTATTCAAGGGGGATTCAGGAGGCAACACGTTTGAGTTCCCTATACATAAAAATTACAACTCCATTAGACTTCTATCGTGTATTTTACCCAGCACCGTTTTCCCTGCTGTTACTTTTTCACCTACTTTAACCCTTATCTCAAAGGTAACTGAATCCGGTATAAAGACTTCTACCCGTGAACCAAATTTTATCATACCAAATCGTTGTCCCTGCCTAAGAACATCTCCAATCTTACAGGCACATACGATGCGTTTGGCAATCTTACCTGCAATCTGTTTTACTGCAATTTTTACATGACTTCCGGGCAAAGATAAACCCATCACATTATTTTCATTACTACGAAAACATTCATCATCTCTGGCATCCAGAAATTTACCTTTTGTGTGCTTAATAAACTCTACACGTCCATGCACTGGTATGCGGTTTACATGTACATTCAGTACGGACATAAAAATACTAATCTTTGTTGTATTGCATTGTAAATAATTATCTTCAAAAACCGGCACAATGTGAGATACTATCCCATCAGCCGGAGAAATGATAAGCCCGGTACCTTGAGGAACTTCTCTGTCCGGATCCCGAAAGAAGTTCAGTAAGAACATCAAGATAAACACCGGAACCGGAATCATCCATGGAAATACCATAAGGGAGAATCCAATTCCAACGATACAAGAAACACCAAAGATAATTAACTCTCTTAAACCATATTTAGCTAATGGAATACGCATAAATCTATAACGGAATGTTAACTCACTTTCTCTGAGAAAATGGAAGGGAAATTAACGCAGGCATTACCGAAAATACTGATTCCTTATAGGCTCAATGAATTGTTTTACTATACTAATATACATAATATGAAAATTTCAAATCCTTATAGGTTCAAAGAGAGATTCTCATCACCAGGGATGATGAATAAGCAATATTATAGTTTAATTCCTTGCAACTTCAATGAAATTCCCTTTTGGATTCCGGTTTTGAAAGATCTGCCGATGATTCAGAGAAACTGTATGGCAATCTTTTCGTCCACATACCCCCCGTGCCTTACTTTTGGTTTAAGATTAACATTAATAAATGATGTTACCGTCTCATAGCGTACAGCCTCGCGGGTTTCGCCATCATACCTGAATTTTACCGGTATCTTCTCTATCCCTGGTGGAATAATTCTCTGTCCAGGGACAAGAGAAGATACATCTATCTCATACCCTTCTGTAAAAATATTGAACGGCAAAACCGTATTGTTATAATAGAGGTTATTCTGATACGTTAACGTTACTTTTTGTATCGTTATGATTTTTATGAGTTCATCTTCCCGCCCTAAAGAGAGCGCATAGACAGGATGTCCCAATGCTTTCCCTATATCCCGGAGTATTGAGTTTTCAGAAGACGATAAGTAAATTATGTATCGCGGAATGAAGAGCCATTCACGCACAAGAATTGCGCCAAAATATTGGGTTCCATCAATAACGACAGTATCCTCTGTCTTATCAGTATCCGTACGCGCCTTTATTTTTTTATATTTCCATAAATCTCTCGCTTCTCCATCGAATTTTTTTAAATAGATTCCAATACCCAGAGTATCCAGCAACTTCTCATTTACTTCTTCAGCCGAATAGCCAAGGGCAGAACCAATCATACCACAAATAGTTGTTTTTGGCGGAAAAAGATAGCTTCTCTGATAGGTATGGTGATCAGCAAGCCGAAAGGAATTTACCTTTCCTACCACCTCGATGCGTAAAACTTCGATAGTATGAGCACCCATAGAGTAGTTAAAAGATAACGCTATCAGATGTAATATCAGCAATCATGGCGTTAATGGCCCCGTTGATTGGCATAACCTGATAACCAGCTTCAGATAATCTGGTTTTTATCTCTTCTTCATTAGAAAAGATACCACTACGGAGCCCAACAACCGTATGGTCGATAAAGGATGAGTCCTGAAACACTTCGAGGATGGTGTCGATATCAATAACCTCATTTTTATCCAAACACAGGGACTCTAAAAGAACAGGAATTTTTCTCGATTGGCGGGTATAGATTATGAACTTAGGCGATAAATCCGTCATAAATCTCGATTGTTTACCGCCTCCCCAGAGAGTCTTAAAAGATTCTAAAAGCGCTACAACCCTTTTTTTCCGCTCCTGAAGAGATAGTTCTATGGGATCGGGCTTTGCGTTTTTTTCTTTTTTCTCTAGTTCGTATCCTTTAAATCTTCCTACTCTATCCAGTTCTACCAAAATATCCGATTTGAAAAAGTTATAATAGATTTCAGTCTCGAATAAATTACCGCCAGCCTCCATCGTCTGTCCGTCTATACCCTCTTTGGATTTGGTTCCTAAATCACGGTCTCCTTTAAACGGAGCAAGTGCGATTGCCGCAGAAACTCTTACCGGAGCAGTTCTTCTGCGATTTTCTTTTCTTGATGCTATCATATAGCCGAAGAGGTCGTCATCAATAAAACGAGGATCTCCTGCTGTACTATCAACACCTTTGTTATTCTCTGATGAAAAAACAGGAGATAATGAAAAACCTTGCTCTCGCAGTTTTGTCCGAATAGCATATTTTTGGCTCTGACCAGAAATATAGGGAATGGTCTTGCCGTCAAGGCAGGTAATCTTTTTAATGGTAGCTACATTACCCTCAGTAAAACTGCCGTTGACACTTCCTAAGGATGTTTTAAAGATATAACTGATATTCAGGCAGTTACTCATTCTCTGCATCCTCCTTTTTCGGATTGTAAAAAAACTGATTTGCGGCAAAAATAGAAATGAGAGACTTATAATCTTCCCAGTTTTCCTCCCGTAGAGAGTCAAAGAGGTTCCTGTTATAGCTTATTTCTAATGGGAATTGGATCTGTGACAGAATCTTGATAAATTCGCTCTGACATCTGCAGTTCCGGATAGCATACAAAAACCCTTTCGTATCCTTTGCCTTCGATTTTCTTCCGATCTCTCCCCCTATCGCAGCGCACAGGGCAATCATACTTTCTTCCATTCCCGCCACCTCCTTGTTGTAAAGCCTGATAAAGTAAAATAGATTCTTGTTCGTCCTTTCAGATCGGAATAAATACTCTTCCAGGAGATCATTTGTTTTGGTGAAATTAAGGATACGCTCACAAATATGATTTCTCAAAACCGAATTCTCATCGGTCTTACTATACAACGCATTAAGAAATGCCGTCCATTCTATAGCCTCCTTTTTACCTCTGCCTATCAAAGGCAGATTTCTTGACTTTTCAAAAAAGACAAAAAGCTCCGTAATCCTGCTAAACTCTACCATGTGTTCAACGATAACAGTATTTCCCTGCTTTAAAGCCAGAATGCCTATTATCTTCTTTGCAGTAATACGATTGAACCATTCCTGTTTACTATCACACCTGAGCTTCTCAAAAAGAGAAAGCAAAAAAACAAAGAGGGTCTCATAGAGATACGTTGTAATAACCGATTGTTTATCAAAATTACCATAAGGATTACCGGTAAGAGCGCCCACCTCTGATTGTAAACGATACATTTCGGAAAGATCAGGGTCGTATAGTATAAAACAGCTCAGATACGCATTATGAATCGAAAAGTAGCTCTTATAAGAGCCTGCTAGTGCGGCAAGACTGCATTTTCCACACAGACGGAACTCACTATCCAAATTTGAGTAAAAGGTTTTAAGATTCGGGAAACCTACCAGTAAAGGGAAATGCATTCTATCAAGAGAAATCAGTTTTTTGAAACGGTCACCACAAAAAGAACAGGGCTTCCTTCCCGGTCTCAACATGTCACTGTTCACTATCGTTTTATTACTTAAAGCAAAGATCATTTTCGATGTAGGAATCTCATTTTCAATCGAGAGTTTGTATGTCTTGTTTTTAACCAGGAAATTTTCAAGTTCTTTGTGAACTGATACAGAAAGCCCTTTCAAAGGTATCTTTCCATCCGGTTTAGGTACAAAGCCCTGGAAATAATACTTTTTATCGATTCGGAGATCTCTTTTTCTTGATAAAACAAACCGATTGCTCGCCTGGTCATAGTAGAAGCCGTAATTATTTGTCTCATAAACAAATGATTCAATTAAAAGCCTTTTGAGTTCAGCAAAAAAAGAATCGGTGCATTTCTGATTAACACCGACGATTAATGTATCTGTCTCTAATGGAGACAGCTGTATGCCGAAGAGTTGTTCGAAATGAGCTTGATGGGATATGAGTATGCTGTAAAGACCAACAATTCCATTATCAATCCAGAAATTACCCGTTTTCTTAAAAACTATCCCGGTAAAATTGTTGTTTGTTTGCTGCGCTTGTAACTGTGTCATATAGTCTCCGATTACACACAACATTCTTACGTTATTCCCAATACACAACTCAATTAAGTATTTTAATACAATTCCTCTCCTCCATAACAAGAACCATTTAAACTATCTTATATTCTTCTACATATCCACATCCCATGCTATTGTTTTGTCCGAAGCCACATTCAAGACCAATTTTAATTAATTCTTTCGGACCGGTTACGGTAAAAGGCTGTAATGTTCCTTTTATACGAATGTACTTTCTATTGCCATCGAATCCTTCCTTAAAAATGGTAAACTGTTTCATGGATTTTCCTTTGACAGGATGGAAATGAAACTTCAATAATTCCCCCGGAAAAGATTTATTGTAGAGGATTTCATATTTGCGGGTAAGGTTTCGATTAAGGAATACTTCGTATTCTTCATCTCCCGGAAATAGATACATGTCTCTCTGTCCGGGAGGCATAGGTTTCTTAATAAAAATAGGAGATTCTAAAGGGTGTAAGCTTATGCTGTTTAGTGGGTCCTGAAGAATCTCAATTCCGGAGATAGAGACCATTTGATATCCCAGGGTAATTTCATTTCCTTCCCGGAATATCCCATCAATCAAGTGCTGAAGAAATTTATTGACTGGAGATGCAATTTGAAAAGAAAAGGTAAAAGGAACATTCTGAGAACCATTGAACAAAAAGCCATTCAAGCCCGGTAAGGTATTCAAATCGGTTGGGTGACGAAAACCGTTAGAACGCATGGCCTTGATTGGTTTGTGAAATGTTATACCTGAAAACACAAAAAGCTTGAACCGCTTATCCCTTCTGTAGATGTAACCTTGTTCATGAAGCCAGTGGGAATAATCAGGGTCTGATCTGGATAAAAATCCATAGATTAACGCTTGTATCTGATGCTGATAGTTAAAATCAATGAGCCCTGATTTTTCTGATGAGAGGGTTATCTTTATCCTCATTTTTTTAAACAACAAAATAACAAATTAGTATACGATGTCAATCATTTTTTAAAATATCTGTTTGACAAGCCCTGAAAAATTTGATATAGAAAATACTATATTCCTTGTTTTCATAACTTACCTTCTATCATAGGCATACATATAAAATAAAGGAGCTTCAATTGACTATTATTCATTGCATTAAGGCACGGGAAATTCTGGATTCCAGAGGGACTCCTACTGTAGAGGTTGATGTGATCTTAAGAGATGGAACGACGGGCCGTGCCGCTGTGCCATCAGGCGCATCCACGGGAAAGCGGGAGGCTCTTGAATTGAGAGATACCGATAAGCCGTCCCGCTATTTGGGAAAAGGAGTCAGAACGGCCGTTAAAAATGTGAATGAGATTATTGCACCCAAATTGGAGGGAATGGATGTTACTGGTCAGGTTGAAATCGACACCCTGCTGATAACATTAGACGGAACAAAAAATAAGGAAAAACTGGGAGCGAACGCTATTTTAGGTGTTTCCTTAGCTGCTGCCAGGGCAGCAGCCAATGCATTATGCCTTCCACTCTATCGGTACATTGGCGGCACAAATGCCAAAATACTGCCTGTGCCCATGATGAATATCTTAAATGGTGGTAAACATGCTGATAACAACGTAGATATCCAGGAATTTATGATCATGCCGGTCCTTGCTGCTAATTTTGCTGAGGCGTTGCGCATGGGAGCTGAAGTCTTTCACAGGCTCCGCTCAGTATTAAAGTCCAGGGGGTACAATACCAATGTGGGCGATGAAGGCGGTTTTGCCCCGAATTTAAAAACCAATGAAGAGGCCCTCGATCTCATTCTGGAAGCAATTCAAAAAGCAGGCTATACAGCGGGTAAAGACATATATCTTGCAATTGATGCAGCCGCAAGTGAATTTTATAAGGATGGCACCTATATCTTGCGTGCTGAGGAAGGAGCAAAAAAGACCAGTGATGAAATGATCAGTCTTTATTCCAAAATGTTAACCAGGTATCCTATCTGCAGCATAGAAGATGGCCTTTCGGAAGAAGACTGGGACGGCTGGAAAAAATTAACGAATACCTTAGGGAATAAAATTCAACTTGTCGGTGATGATGTATTTGTTACCAATACGGAAATCCTCGCCAAGGGAATTGAACAAAAGGTAGCAAACTCCATCCTTATCAAGGTGAATCAAATAGGCACACTCACAGAGACTCTCAATGCCATTGAGATGGCCAAAATAAACGGATATACCACCGTTATCTCGCATCGTTCAGGGGAAACGGAAGACACAACAATTGCCGATATTGCCGTAGCTACCAATGCAGGTCAGATTAAAACAGGTTCTCTTTCCAGAACGGATCGGATATGCAAATATAATCAACTCTTGCGTATCGAAGAAGACCTTTCTGATAATGTAATTTACGGGGGCACAGTATGCAAGATGGTAAAGTAAACAGAGAAGGAGATGAACACCCCTCTCAATCTTCCCCTCCTGGAGAAGGACCGAATACCATTTCCTCTTCCATGAAAGAAAAATTTGCAAAGCTTTCAGGTGAAGATACAACAATAAAAGATAGCTTAGAAATTAGCTCAGAAAAAAATACGTATTTTGTCAAGTTACTCCTGATGATAGGTATTACATCGTGTGTGGTAATTCTCTTTTCTTCAATAATCAGCAAGGTTCGGCAGGAAAGATACCGTATGTTAGAAGAGAAGAAGATGCTTGAAAGACAAGCTGCACAGCTAGAGACCAGCAACTCTCAGCTTGAGAATGAGTACTCTGCTCTGAAAAACGACCCGATTCGTATTGAAAAAGAAGCTCGTGAGCAATATGGGTTTATAAGACCCGATGAAATACTCTATACAAAACATAATTTTCGCATCAAAAGTATTACCAAAAAAGAACCCGTAAAAGAAGTAACTCAAAATCGATGGAAGATATTTTTCTTTGAAGGACCTTTTCGATGGCAATTGCCAGCCTTGATTATTCTCTTTGCAACCGCTTTTTATATAATCTCCTATCACTATGAACATAGAAAACTACATAAATCAAATCGTTAAATATGCAAAAATAGCATCGCGGACTATTGCTTCCGCGAGCACGATTACAAAAAACGATGCACTGAATTACATGGCAGAGGAAATAATCTCCTCTGCTTCGATACTCAAATCAGAAAATGAAAAAGATATCCTTGCTGCCCAGAATGCCGGCCTGTCAGAGGCCATGATAGACCGCCTCCGCCTTACCGAGGGCCGCATTAAAGGTATGGCTGATGGTGTCAGACAGATTATCAACTTACCAGACCCTGTCGGAGAGTTATTACAGGGATATACCCGCCCGAATGGCTTACAAATTCAAAAAATACGTGTCCCCATTGGCGTTATTGCTATCATCTATGAATCCCGGCCTAACGTAACAGCCGATGCAGCAGCGCTGTGTTTAAAGGCAGGTAATGCGGTTATTCTGCGTGGAGGTAAGGAATCAATCCACTCCAACAGAGCCATCTATACATTACTTACTTCTGCCCTTGAAAAAGCAGGATTGGACAAACGATGTATCCAGCTTGTGGAAGTTATCGAACGTGAAGCTATTGATTATTTACTCAAGGCAGATCAGTATGTAGATGTTGTTATTCCCCGTGGCGGCGAGTCTCTTATTCGTACCGTAGTAGAAAAATCTACTATTCCCGTTATCAAACATTATAAGGGTGTATGCCATATCTACGTCGATGAATTTGCGAATCTCAATATGGCCGAAGATGTCTGTTTTAATGCCAAGGTACAACGCCCTGCTACCTGTAATGCCATGGAAACCATGGTAGTACACGAAAGAATTTCAGAAACTTTTTTATCTACTATTATAAAAAAGTTTCTTGATGCAGGGGTGGAAATAAGAGCTTGTAATAAAGCCTATCCTATCTTAGGCAGGAGCCATCTTCTGACGGCAATGAATGGCAATTATGTAAGGAATATAAAACAGGCTACAGATGAAGACTTTTATAACGAATACCTCGACCTGATTGTAAATGTGAAGGTTGTGCATACCTTTGATAATGCACTCGACCACATAGCCAAACATGGATCAAACCACTCCGATGCAATCATCACAGATAATGTCAATAACGCCCTGAGATTTACCAAAGAGGTAGATTCAGCAGCCGTATATGTCAATGCCTCTACCCGTTTCACCGATGGTTATGAATTTGGCATGGGTGCTGAGATTGGCATCAGCACCGATAAACTTCATGCCCGGGGCCCCATGGGTCTTGAGGAACTCACATCATATAAATTTGTAGTATTTGGGAATGGACAGTTAAGAAAATAGTACTCCTTCGGCCAGTATTTGTTCTCTTCAGTAAAATTCACCATAGAATTACCGGTAGGGTGGATGAAACGAAGTGAATCCACCATTGCACCGTAATGACATTGCCTTGCCGGGAGCAGCCCAAAAAGGTTGCCCCGCACAATTGAAATTCCTAACCAGGAAACTAGGATATACCATAAATTCTCATAAAATTATCTATAGACCAGGTTATCGATTCACATATAAAACACAATAGTATTCATTCCAGAAAAATGGTGGAAAAATGGGTAAAAAGGTACATTAATTGCATACTTTACCCGTATAGATACGCTAAAGAAAATGTAAAATTTTACCATTTATTGTAAAGGAGAGGAGAATGCTACGACAAAACTATCGTAACTTTTTGGCACAAGATATGAATGCAATTATTGAGACGCTTCCACTGTCCGATTTACAAAAACATTTTCTTCGATCACGCTGGCTGAATCATGTGCTGTGGATGGAAGGCAAGGCAAATGAAGCTCATAGTCGATACTATATCCTGCGCCTGATCACTATTGTCGGAGGTGTAATCATTCCTACCCTGGTAAGTTTAAATATTATTGGCGCCGCAGCTTCACCTGTTAGATGGGGTACATTGGGTCTTGGGTTGCTCGTAGCCGTCAGTATTGCAATAGAAGAATTCTTCCACTTTGGAGAACGCTGGCGCCACTATCGTAAAACAGTAGAATGGTTGAAGATAGAAGGTTGGCAATTTTTTCAATTAGGCGGCCCTTACCAAAATTACTTAGATCATATTGATGCATATCCCGTCTTTGCCAACCGTGTGGAATCTATTATTCAACGGGATGTTGAGGTGTATATCACTGAAATAGTACATGAAAAAAAAGAGGAAAAGCTCAATAATTCCATAACTCCAAACAAGATAAATAAGTTAGATATCGCCATTCAAAAGAGAATTGAATCCTGATGTAACAATTGAAGCCTTGCCATATTCAAAGAAGTATTTGCCGAGAATTTTTTAACATCGATCCGAGAGCCTCTGAATTGGCATTTTTTTACCTCAGCATAATTATCTGTAACAATGCCAATATAGACTAAACCTACCGGTTTTTCTTTTGTCCCACCGGTAGGACCGGCAATACCGGTGATTCCGATGCCAATATTTGATGAGGCTCTCTTTCTTACACCTTCGGCCATAGCCTTTGCTACCTGTGGACTTACAGCACCATACTCCAAAACAAGTTCCCTGGGCACACCCAATATATCAACCTTTGCCTTATTGCTATAAGCAACAACACCTTCCAAAAAAAACTCTGAAACACCAGGTATGTTTGTAAGCTTATCAGAAACTAATCCACCGGTACAGGACTCTGCAATGGCAATTGTTTTGCGATACTTTCTGAGAAGTGCAGTAACTGTGTACTCAAGTGTTTCATCGCCCACTCCAAATACTGCATCACCCAATTCCATTCGGATGTCTATCTCTGCCCTGTCCAGAAGACTTACAGCATCTTCCCTTTTTCCTGCAGTTGCAAGGAGTTCGATAGTTACAACACCATTGTGTACTAATGTCATTGACTGCACTTGCCCCTGGCTTACTATAGTATCATGCGGTAGCTTCTGCTCTGCTTTTCTATGAGAAGAGTTATTCGTAATGTTTTTGATAATTTGATATCGCAATATACATTTTTTTACTCTATCTGCCACAACAGATTCACGGATGCCGAAGGTATGTAAATCTCTTGATACGATACATCCTTCTTCTCTTTTGTTGAATGCGTAAACCTCCAAATATTTATTTAACATAGACTTCATTTCTGTGTGAACTCCGGGCAAAGAAACAATTTCCTTATCGTTATAATAAAGAGCAAATCCTGTGGCAGTTCCATTATCGTTGGTTATTACCAATGCACCTTCAGGAACGAGCGCCTGCCTATCATGCTCATCCATCAAACGAACCTGGCGTTCCTCCATAAACTTCTGAATATGTATACAGGCATCTTTGTTATGTACCAGGCGAACACCAAAAAATTCTGATACAACTTCACGGGTCACATCACTTGCTGTAAGACCTAATCCCCCTGTCGTAATTATTAAATTCACCCGTTCTCTGGCAATTTTCAGGACAGACTTCAACAATTCTCTGTCATCGCTTACCGACGTCCGGAATTGTACCTGAATTCCTTTTTCTGTTAATGCTTTTGCAATATAGGGAGCATTTGTATCTGCAATTTGCCCTAATACGATTTCCGTTCCTATCGTAATAATCTCTGCCGTTATCATAGGTTAAATAATAGTTTTGTCTATGAATGGATACGAATTTACACGGATATTTTCAAATGTATCGTATTCATATTCATTCGTGGCTAATTGCCTCTTCCGATTTATGAAAATGATGAAATATTGCATGTGCAACTATGGGTGGGAGTTTGCTAATTTCGATTAATTGCTCAACCGTGGCGTTTCGTATACCTTCAATACTTCCAAAACACTTCATTAAGGCCTTTTTGCGTGCAGTTCCAACTCCGGAAATTTCATCAAGGGGTGATTTATAGTATTCTTTAGCCCGCAGTTTTCTATGATAGGTAATAGCAAAGCGATGGGCCTCGTCTCGAATTTTATCAAGAAATAAAAGTTCAGATGAGGATGGATTGAGCATAATGGGTTCCGGCATATAAGGAACAAAAACCTGTTCCCCGATCTTTTCTCCTGTCACATTATTTGCTGTTTTGCCTTTGGCAAGGGCAATTACATCAACATTGCCAATTGCCAGTTCCTCAAACACCTTTAAGGCAACACCCAATTGGCCCTTGCCGCCATCCACCACAATTAAATGAGGCAAGTCGCCTTCTTCCATAGCCCTCTTATACCTTCTGGTTAACACCTCGTGCATCATAGCATAATCATCGATCTTGCCTACTGTTTTAATTCTGAACCGTTTATACCGGGATTTGTTTGGCTTTCCCTGTTCAAAAGTAACCATAGACCCTACCGCCTGTTTACCAAAGGTATTGGAAATATCAAAACATTCTATACGTTCCGGTATTTGTTGTAATCTGAGGGTTTCTTTCAGGGCATGTAATGTCCTGGTAAAATCTCTGCTATGAACCTGAGATACCAGCCACGCATTTTCAGCATTCTTCTGTGCCATTTCAATAAGACGCATCTTCTCACCCCGATGAGGGCATATAACCACCACTCTTTTACCCTTCCTTTCACTAAGCCATTCCTCAAGCAACTCCGCATCCTCAGATTCTGTAGGAATAATCACTTCAGAAGGTATAAATCTTGTCTGGCTGTAAAATTGATTCAAAAAAGATCTGAATATCTCTCCGATGGTAGTATGTCTTGAAGAAAAATGATAAGAGGATACATCTTCCATATTACCCGCCCTGATAAACATAACCTGAATATACACCTCATTTCCATTTATATAATATCCAAAAACGTCACGGTCTATAAAATTCATGGAATGGATTTTCTGCTTCTCCACCGTTTCCTCAATATCCCGAATACGATCACGTATCTTTGCAGCCTTCTCGTACTGCATAGCTTTGGATTCCTCATACATCTGCTTTCTCAGTATATCGATAAGGTCTTCATGTTTCCCTTTTAAAATCAGGGCTACCTGATCGATCAGGCCCCGATATGTTTCCTCATCTACAAGACCACAACATGGTCCCATGCATTTATGAATCTGATAGTAAAGGCATGGCCTGGTCCTCTTTTTTAACACACTATCAGGACATTTGCGAATAGGAATGGTTTCGTTAATATACCGTAATGTCTCCCTTACAGCCCTCGTAGAAGCATACGGTCCGAAATACAGTGCACCATTATCCTCAATTTGGCGTACTACCCTGGGGTACGGAAATGTATCATTAACATCGAGCCTGATACTTATAAAGGTCTTATTATCACGGAGATCAATATTAAATTTTGGTTTAAATTGTTTAATCAGGTTATTTTCAAGAATAAGCGCCTCTTTTTCTGTTTCGGTAAGCACAAAATCAATATCTGCAATAGTTTGTACCAGATGCTCTGTATATAACCTATTGTCTGTATTCTTACGAAAATAACTTCTCACCCGATTTCTCAAATTCTTGGCTTTCCCCACATAGATTACCTCGTGTTTAGCATCCATCATAAGATAAACACCCGGTGAAACGGGAATCTTCTTTAGCTTGTTTTGCAATTTCACAAAAAATACCTCTTCTTTTCATTACAAGTCTATGGTAAATCAATCTCTAAAGCAAAAATCATTATCAATATTTATACCATGCATACCCTCCTTTGTAAATATTCCTTTGACAATATTTACTACCGATGTTAGTATACGCCTACTATGGTAAATATCAAGGACCGTTCACAACTATTAACTGAACAGCGTAATCCCCGTACCACCGATATTGACTGCAAAACCACCCTGGAAATCATCGATATAATTAATGCCGAAGACGCAAAGGTCTTTACGGCCATCCATAGAGAACGGAAACATATCGCAAAGGCTGCTGACCTGATCGTTGATGCTTTTAAGGCTGGTGGCAGGCTTATATACGTTGGCTCAGGAACCAGCGGAAGACTTGGTATATTAGATGCAGCCGAGTGCCCTCCCACCTTTGGCACTAATCCTCATATGATCACCGGCATCATTGCAGGTGGTGAGAAGGCAGTATTTCAATCGATAGAAGGCGCCGAGGATTTACCGGAAGATGGCGCACATGATATTCAACGAAAAGAGGTAAACCATCGGGATGTTGTTGTTGGTATTACCACAGGAGGCACAACCCCGTATGTTATGGGCGCCCTTTTCGAAGCGAAAAAACGCAATGCAAAAACAATCTTTTTGTGCTGCAATCCGGAGACTACGCCGAACTTCGATATTGATGTCATTATCAGACCAATTGCAGGACCTGAAGTCATAGCAGGTTCTACCCGTATGAAGGCTGGTACGGTTACAAAGCTCATATTAAATATGCTAACCACAACAGCCATGATTAAGATGGGAAAGGTCTATGAAAATCTTATGATAGATTTACGGGTTCTCAACGCAAAACTTGCTGATCGTGCAGAACGTATTATCATGACCGTTACCGGTATCGGTCGGGAAGATGCCAAAAAATTGTTAGAAGCCGCCTTTGGTAACGTAAAAGTTGCTCTTGTTATGCAAAAACTTACTCTTGACTATGCAGAAGCAAAAAAAAGATTAGATGCTCAGGATGGTTTTGTAAGAAAAGTTTTAGAAAAATATTAGAATAATAGCTGCGGAAACATGGATTTTAAAGTGAGAAATATTCATAGTAACTATCATTTTTTGAAGGTAGATATAAAGTTCATCCCTGCAAAAACCCTGATCTATAACCGCTTTGAATTAAATCATCATCGCTCCTTTGCCTGTTCAATTATTTTCAATTGAACCGAAGTGCTCAGTATGTTTACCCCTCATAGCACAAATTCAAATCCAAAAATACCTTCCAAAATTCATAATAACAGGTTTTTTAATAATTTTATTAAATTTTGACCTGTGGCTATGGTATAGTATCTTGATTTATTCCATAAAAGTTATATTATATCGGAGAACTTATCATACGAAAGCATCAACAGTATCTTATTCACATCCCTGAGTGAAGGAGTTTCGTAAGTGAA
The DNA here is from genome assembly GCF_030263775.1 of Candidatus Jettenia sp. AMX1. Taxonomy (NCBI): domain Bacteria; kingdom Pseudomonadati; phylum Planctomycetota; class Candidatus Brocadiia; order Candidatus Brocadiales; family Candidatus Brocadiaceae; genus Candidatus Jettenia; species Candidatus Jettenia sp. AMX1. Next base: position 11,726 of record NZ_SZPP01000031.1, on the reverse strand, counting down.
TCAAAAGAATTTATTGCTTATTATCTTACTTGGCATTATTGTATCATCCAGCAGCGGATGTGCTGCCCTTTTAGTCGGTGGAGGCGCTGGCGCCGGGACGATTGCATATTTAAAGGGTGATTTAAGGTCTCTGGAAGAGGCATCGCTTCAGAGAGTTTGGGAAGCAGCACAAAAGGCCATACAGGAGTTGGAATTTGTCGTAACGAGCAAACAAAAAGACATCTTCTCTGCCAAACTTATTGCACATGGAGCACAAGATAAGAAGGTTACGGTTAATTTGAAAAAAATATCAGATAATTTAACGGAAATTAAAATTCGCGTAGGAATTTTTGGAGACGAATCGCTCTCCCGGTTACTGTTGGAAAGAGTTAGGAAACACCTTTGATTATGACAGTTTTCTCCCCATGAATAGCGATACTCATTTACAAACGACTCCTTAACTATCTCGTTATTTACCTCACGCTTTTCAGATTCTCTTTCTTATGATAACTTTTGGGATAATTTGCTTTTAAAAATTACTTATGAACGGAGGTTTAATCATAATGCCGAAGAAATTGCCCTTCATTATATTGCTTGGAATCGTCCTGCTCTCTGGTGGCGGATGTGCAGCTCTCAGAGGTGGAGGCGCTGCAGCCGGAACAGTTGCATACGTCATGGGTGAGTTAAGGTCCATGGAAGAAGCGTCATTAGAGAGGACCTGGGAAGCAGCCCAGAAAACTATGGAAGATTTGGAATTTATCGTAACAAGCAAACAAAAGGATGTATTAACAGCCAGGCTTATAGCGCGCGGAGCAAACGATAAGAAAATTGTGATACAACTCAAGAAGGTATCAGAAGATTTAACAGAAGTAAGAATCCGTGTCGGAACTTTTGGGGATGAATCGCTTTCCCGCCAGATCCTGGAGAGGTTAAAGAAAAACCTTGGTATAGGCAGTGATGCCGCCGCCGCCGGAACAGCTGCATATACACTCGGTGAATTACGGTCGATGGAACAGGTATCTCTGGACAGAACCTGGCAAGCCGCACAGAAAGCCGTAGAAGACCTGGAATACACGGTAACGAGCAGAGAAAAAGATGCATTAGCTGCCAATTTGATTGCGCGTGGGGCGGGTGACAAAAAGATCGAAATTAATCTCAGGAAGGTATCAGAAGAGATGACGGAAGTGAGAATCCGTGTCGGAACGTTTGGGGATGAATCGCTTTCCCGTTTAGTTTTAAAGAGGATAAAAAAGAACCTGTTTTTTTAAGGTTACAGGGGATAGAAAAGAGAAGATTATCCTGGTAAATACGCATTTTACATTCTTATCCATCCTGTTTTTCAGAAATGATATCAGAAAACAAGAAAACAGAAAAATCGGTTGCCGCAAGACACGCTGGTTTATTTTTGTTTACGTGGTGGAGAGAGTAATATAAACAAAATCAATATTACTATTTACCATAATGTATTGGGTTTATTTATCCTGAGAAACAAAGGTCTTTTATTTAAGATCTTTCTTGTTACTCAGAATACATAGAACCTTCTACATTATGGTAAAATATTCCTTTGATCTCATGTAATCACGGGAAAAAACATGTATATAAATCGAGAGACTACAAGTAAAAGTATGCACATGTAATACAATACTTTTTTGTTATACCCTTGGCTGGCGGCGCACCAAACTAAGAATCAACATAACAACAAAGACTGCAATAAAGATATAAAACAGGATTTGAGCAATACCTGCGGTTGCCGCTGCAATGCCGCCAAATCCAAAAACACCAGCAATAATAGAGATAATAAAAAAAACAATAGCCCAGTAAAGCATAATAAGGTCTCCTTTCTATAAATATTCAATGAGTCTTTATAAAATTTTACCCTGCTTTATTCTTAATTTGAGAAACAGAGAATAACACGCAAGAAATAATCGTGATTTACTATACATTAATTTGAAGAACAGGTAAGGGAAGGTTGTATCAAAAGATATACCATGAAACAGAAAAAACAGTTTAATTATATTTTATGGCAAAAATAGTACCTATATGCTGCAAAAGAAAGGGTAAACTATGAAATAAAAAGAGCAAGTATGTAACCTGTCACACAGGTGTGTCGCCACAGATATGTGACATGTCACGTATCTGGTTGGGTGAATATAACCTCCAAAATTATTGCTTGTTGATATTGCACATCCATATTATAATATAATTGCATAACGATTCAAAAAGCCTTGCAAAATAGCTGCATTTCCTATAAATGTATCATGTAAATCTTCGCTGCAATACTATCAAATGGAGATTTCAATGAGGCCAGAAAATTGTAATCATGCCCATAATTTCGATTGGGAACTCTATCCACAAGCTGAAAATTTCTTAATCCGGCATATTAGTACATTCCTGGAAAACAACAGTTTTGCCCGTACACTTTCCTCTTCCATCGAACACGAAACCTCTACACTGTTTTTTGATTGGATTGATCATATGGTTTTACCAGAAAATATCGTTAGTGAAAAAGCCCTTGATGAATTTGGCTTTCGGAGGATGGATTCCTTAGAGGTGCCGCCCGATATGAAAGTCTTTATGCATCCAGGCGCCATTTTCTTTCCTGTCCTCCTTACCAAAGGAAGATGTACGGAAGTTATACTGAAACCAGAGAGATTGGATCATTTTATTCAGATGCTTGGAAAAGGTTTTTCTATAGAAGGAGACATCTATGGACATTACAGAAAAGCTGTTATTTCTCATCAGGATAATTCGATTCTTTCGGCTGTTGAAAGAAGAGGGTATAACGGTTTCCTTCTATCGGCAAATGCGCATGATGCGCAAGAATACAGACAAGCCCTGGAAATATTTTTCTGCAGACAACGATACTTTGAAGACCCTGGGGAAGGTATGAATGCAACTTTGCTCCTGATAAAAAACCTTTGTAAAAAGCTCTCTCCTGCAAGGGTAACCGATGCGTTTTTCAGGGCTGAACGAGTATACTGGGAAAGAAAAAACAGTGCGGGGCAAACTCAGAAAGCCCGCCAGGACAGGGTGGGGCTGGGATGGGGAAATCATGACCATCACACCTATCGTACATCACGTAACAATTTTACGAGGCTTATAAAGATCTTTGAAACCCTTGGATTCGTATGCCGCGAACAGTTTTTTGCCGGTGAGGAAGCCGGTTGGGGCGCTCAGGTGCTTGAACATCCTCAATGCAACATCGTGTTATTTACTGATGTCGATCTCCTGAAAGAGGAAAAAAGCAAAGATTTCTCTCACTACGATCTGGAACAAACCACCCGGCTTGGAACAGTCGGGCTCTGGGTAGAACTCCACGGAGAGAGTATGCTGCAGGCAGGTCTTCATCACCTTGCAGCGCGATTCAATTTTGAAAAGATACGTACAGATCTTAAAAGGCAAAACATCAATACCATGCACCCATTTTCTTATTTTGAATTTTTGAAACAAGCGTTTACAGAAGCCGAAACCTGGAAGGTAGAGCCAAAACGCTTAAACAAACTTTTTGAGAAGAATGCTATTACCAGGGCGCAATATGAAACATTTCTCAGGAATGGTACCATAGGCAGCCACTTAGAAAATTTGCAAAGAACTCGGGGATTTAAAGGATTTAATCAGCGTTCCGTATCAGCTATAATCAAAGCTACAGATCCCAGGGAATATAAGTTTCAGGGAGCATAATATAGTTTAAATGAAAATATCGCCATACCGCCATTTTTCATTATTTCGGATTGATGTGTTAAATCCGGCACACAACCGCTGCATTTTTAATAGTATTCTTTTTGCATCAATCTGCGTTGCTAACGTTGCCTGAAAATCACTGATAAGAGTTGGGTAAAGCCGAAGCATGTGAATTCGGGAATCACAGACCTCAACGGTAAAAATAAAAGACTCATCATTACGCTCTCTCTCATCAACTGCATAATCATCGATAAAATCACCAGCACTGTAGATAATCGGCTTGCCGAGATATATCTCTATACCTTGAAAAACGTGGCAGGAATGACCAAAGACGATATCAGCGCCAGCATTAATTAATGTATGACCAAAAGGAATATGGTGAGGTTGAGGCAGATTTCCCCAATTTGGTCCCCAATGAGCCGAGACAACTAAGACCTGTACCTCTTTTTTCGTGCTGCGGATAATCTCAAAGAGTCTCTTCGCCCGGTTATCTTCGGTATCGACAGGAACATAAAAAATGCCTGGCTTTTCTTCCGTTGCTTCCCAGTCTGACTCATTATCAGTAAAGGCAATAAATCCTATCTTCATCCCCCCCGTCTCAAGAAATGCTGGCCGTGATGCCTCATTTCTATTGATACCGGCGCCAGCATGACGAATACCTGCATTATCTAAAATCTTCAACATCTCAAACATCGCTTCATATTCATAATCCAGGGTATGATTATTAGCCAAAGAAACAATATGTATTCCGGCAGCTTTCAATACTTCAATATTTTTGGCATCCGACCTGAAATGGAAAACCTTGGGGGTTATTGTCCATGGATTACCCCGGTTGGAGATCACACATTCAAGATTGCAAATTCGTACATCAGCATCCCAAAAAATTGGTAACGTATTGCCCCATGGATGAGTCGGCAATTCTTCCTGTAATATTTCGTTAACGAATCGGCCAAGCATTACATCACCGGTGAAAAGAAATTTCATTGTTACTTTTTCTTAACGAATACATTGAACAATGCGGTAATTTTATATTTTCAGAAGAAAATTTTTGATAAACCAATCCCGCGCTAATTGCGCAACTTTTTCCAACGCGCCGGGTTCTTCAAAAAGATGAGTAGCGCCCGGTATGATAACAAGTTCTTTGGGACACTTCAACCGTATATATGCTGCCTCATTCAGCGGGATAACCGGTTTATCATCACCCCCTGCAATAAGCAAGGTAGGCGCCTGAACATGCGACAGATGCTCCATAGCAAGATCAGGGCGTCCTCCGCGTGAAACTACAGCCGCAATCTTATTCGGCTCACGCGCTGCTGCCTGAAGCGCTGCGCCAGCGCCGGTACTTGCTCCAAAAAAACCTATCCTCATATCTTTCATCTCTGACTGATCCTGTACCCAATGTGTATTGGCTAAAAGGCGTCCAGCGAGAAGATCTATGTCGAAGACCTTTTGGCGGTCCATAGCCTCCGATTCCTCTAGCAGGTCTACCAGTAATGTAGCAATACCCGCATCCTGGAGAACCCGCGCAACGAAATTATTTCGGGGACTGAAACGACCACTCCCGCTGCCATGAGCAAATATAACCACTCCTTTGGTCCGGAGAGGTAAACCCAAAATACCCTGGAGGCGCACAGTATCCGCAAGAATCTCAACCTCCTTTTCGTGCTTTTCTATGGTTATTGATTGATTCATATTCCATCCACCTTACCTTTCCTGAGCTTACAACTACTCAAAACACTTGCGTAGAACAAAGGCATGATTCCCATACATAATACCGACATTATATGCGCATATGAGTAGAAATGCCGTTCCGCACCTTATCCTGAGTGTCTACTCAAAATTACCTCCCTCAGCCCTTTCAGGCATTCACCGGTTTCTGAGGCTTGAACTTAGCCCAGTTACGATGAAGAATTTCAATAGCTTCCTCATCACTTACCTGATTAAAGTCGAGGTACCACGCACCTACGGCGATAAATGAATCCGGAATGCTGAGACAAATTATTTCATCTGCAAAATCATACAGTATATCCAAACTCCCCTGAGCGGCAACAGGCACCGCAGCGATCAACGTTGCAGGATTACGCCGGCGGAGACCTTCTAATGCCGCACGAAATGTATAACCCGTTGCAATACCATCGTCAACGACAACAATTTTCCTTCCGGTAATTTCCGGAGACGGCCGACCGGCCCGATACAACTGCAGCCGCCGTTCAATCTCTTCCCGCTGATAGGCTATCTCGCTTCTGAGATATTCTTGCGAGGCGCCTACAGCGCGAACCAGCTCTTCATTAATAATACTGATATTGTCACCGTCCACTACAGCGCCAATACCCAATTCAGGCTGATAGGGAGCCCGGATTTTACGGACAATAACTACATCAAGAGGAGCGGACAGTGCTTCGGCAATTTCGTCAGCAACGACAATTCCCCCGCGTGGAATACCCAATACCATGAACGGTTGATTGCGGTATCCACGTTTTGTAAGTTCATCAGCAAGCCTGCTCCCTGCATCACGCCGATCTTTAAAAATAATATTTTTCATAATAACCTCCTTTCAATTAGAAGATATACCTTATCTGTTATATGTCAATACAAATTTCTACAAAAATATCTCAAACAGACTATCGATATTGTTCAAGAAGCCCTATCCCGTTCAGGCGCCATTTACTGTTTACTGCACATTTTTCATATTGACATTTAAAACATATGTTTTATACTTATGTTTTAAATGAGTATTTTAAATTCTGATCATACTATGATTGATGCGCTTAATCTCAAGACGCGACAACGACTTTTGGAAGCAGCGGGTGAAGTATTCGCAACCGTTGGGTTTCGGAACGCTACCATCCGTGAGATTTGCAAGCGGGCACACGCAAACGTAGCGGCAGTTAACTACTATTTCCATGATAAAGAGGCCCTTTACTCGGCAGTTCTGCAGTACACTCACCAATGTGCAGTCGAAAAATATCCTCCCAATCTTGGCTTGGGTGATAACGCAACTGCCGTACAGCGGCTACGGGCATTTATACGGTCGTTTCTTCTCCGCTTCTTCGATGAAGGCCGTCCTGCATGGCATGGTAAGCTTATGGCACGGGAGATGATTGAACCGACGCACGCTCTTGATGTGCTGGTAGAAAATGAGATCCGCCCCAATTCACAGCTCTTAGAGTTGATTGTGCGCGAACTGCTTGATTTCAGAGCAAATAATGAATTCATTCAACTATGCGTCAGAAGTATTGTTTCCCAATGCGTTTTTTACCATCATGCACGACCCGTAATCAACCGTCTCTATCCTGACCAGAAATACCGTCGTGAGGATATTGAACGATTAACGGATCACATTACCCGTTTCTCGCTTGGAGCTTTAAAAGAATTCAAAAAGCAATTACGGATCAAGAAAAAATGAATTTTATTGCATTAAAAATGCTTGTCGGAAATCGGGCTAAATATCTGGGCATTATTATCGGATTAACCTTTGCATCCCTGCTCATTACCCAACAAGCAGCAATCTTTCTGGGATTGATGACACGGACGTACAGCTTCCTGACGGATACGTCACTTCCCGACATATGGGTGGTAGACCCAAAAATACAATTCGTTGACGATCTCAAACCGTTAAAAGAAACGGAATCACTTCGCGTTCGAAGCGTGGAAGGCGTTGCATGGGCGGTCCCGATGTATAAAGGGCTGCTGAAGGCCCGACTTCCCAACGGAACTTTCCAGACATGTAATTTTATTGGTCTTGATGATGAGACGTTAATCGGTGGTCCGCCGGAAATGCTGCAGGGACGGTTAGCAGACCTCCGCCGCAGTGACGCCGTTATTGTTGATATTGTCGGCGCTGCCGGCAAGCTGGCAACCGTTTTACCGGATGGGAGGCGTATACCCCTGAAAATTGGCGATACTATGGAGCTGAACGACCATCGCGCTGTCGTTGTTGGTATTTGCCGGGTACAGAGAACTTTTCAGTCGCAGCCGGTTGTTTATACAACCTTCTCACGGGCGACTATCTTTGCGCCCCGTGAGCGCAAACTGATGTCATTCATACTGGTGAAAGCAAAACCAGGGCAAGATTTTCATGAACTATGCCAGCGTATCCGGCGGATAACCGGCCTGGCTGCATATACGCGGGAAGATTTCATAACGCTTACCGTCCGGTATTACATGAAATACACCGGTATCCCTATTAATTTTGGGATTACGGTTGTGCTCGGTTTCATAGTCGGTATTGCTATCGCAGGACAGACATTTCACAACTTTACCCTTGATAACCTTCGTTATTTTGGAACACTAAAGGCAATGGGCGCCTCGGATGGTATGCTGTTGCGAATGATCATGCTACAGGCAACTATGGTTGGCTGTATCGGATATGGGCTTGGGGTCGGAGCCGCTTCGGCTCTAGGTCTCATGTCAGGCAGCACAGAACTCTCTTTCCAACTGCCGTGGCAGCTCCTGCTTTTTAGCGCGATTGCCGTTACTTTGATTTGCGTTGCTTCAGCAGCACTGAGCATGCTGAAAGTAATACGATTGGAACCGGCAATTGTCTTTAAGAGCTAATGAGGTATTTTTAGATTACCATAGGTATAATTACCGATTACGCAGACAAGAGAATAGAAATTTAGCACAACATCTTCCTGAATATAAGGATAAAGATTTTAACCGTATGAAAAATAAGGATACTATTGCAGTCCGTTGTAAAGGCATTACGAAAACCTACGGGACCGGAGACACACAGGTGCATGCCCTGAGCGGTGTGGATCTGGAAGTCCGCACGGGTGAACATATGATGCTCGTTGGTCCTTCAGGCAGTGGCAAGACCACATTGATCTCTATTATTGCAGGTGTCCTCGATCGGGACGGTGGCGAATGCGTGGTATTTGACCATGATTTTGCCCATATGAACCGTTATGAGAAAACGAGGTACCGTGGACAAAATATCGGGTTTGTCTTCCAATTGTTCAATCTCATCCCGTCTCTGTCGGCAGCTGAAAACGTTGCCGTGCCCCTGTTAATCAACGGAGTCAGGAGGCGCGAGGCAATTGACAGGGCGCGGGAAATTCTTGGCCGCGTTGGGCTGGGAAACCGTACGTTCTCCCTGCCGGAAGAACTATCAGGCGGCCAGCAGCAGAGGGTCGCCATTGCACGGGCAATTGTGCATAATCCAAGGCTTATCGTTTGTGACGAGCCTACCAGCGCGCTTGATCACGAAACCGGACACAAGGTCATGGAGCTTTTATGTCAGGTAGCAGTTGGCACTGATCGCGTGTTAATCGTTGTTACCCATGATGCGCGTATTTTCGAATTCGCCAGCCGTATTGCTAAAATGGATGACGGCCACATTATTTCGGTAACAAATACACCCCGTTATATATCGGATGAAAAAAAAGAATTAGGAGTTTCCCATGATTAGAAAATACCTGCTTCCCATCCTTGCCGTATTCGGCATAGGATTCGCCATTCTAACGGTTATCAATGGCAACAGAGCCATTCCTGCCGCTCCGCCTGTTGTTGAACCTGCTGCCCCGCCTTTTACCTCATCTGTAGCAGGCGCCGGTATCGTTGAGGCAAATACTGAAAACATTGCTATCGGCACACTCATAGATGGTGTTGTCTCAGAGATTTATGTTTCTGTTGGTACCAGGGTTAAAGACGGAGATCCATTGTTCAAGATTGATGACAGGGAGCTGAAGGCGCAACTAACGGTACGAACCATGGCATTGCATGTGGCAGAAGCAGGCGTTAAGGTAGCAAAGGCCTCGCTGGCAGATGAGCAGAACCAACTAAGCAGAGCAGAAATTTTAGCAAGCAGACAAGTCATCAGCGTTGATGAACTTGACAGGCACCGTTATGCTGTGCAGATTGCCGATTCAAAATTAGCTCAGGCACGGGCCGAAGTCACATCAGCAAAGGCGCAGATAAAAGAGACGAAGGTGAATCTTGACAGGATCATTGTGCGCGCACCTGTCGACGGAGAAATCCTGCAGATAAAAATTCACCCCGGAGAATTTGCTCCCGCGGGAGTCACCCAAACACCGCTTATCCTTATGGGCAATACCGATCCCTTGCACGTTCGCGTTGATGTGGATGAAAACGATGCATGGCGGGTTCGCCCTCTATCGCCTGCAGTGGCTTTTTTACGAGGTAACCGGGAGGTAAAAACACCTTTAAAATTTGTACGTTTTGAGCCTTATGTCATCCCGAAAAAGTCCCTCACCGGAGATAGCACCGAGCGGGTAGATACGCGTGTCCTTCAGGTCATTTACCGCTTTGAGCACACCGATTTGCCTGTTTTTGTTGGTCAGCAGATGGATGTGTTCATTGAAGCGCCTGATCAATTGAGTTTAAAAAGTAATAACGACCGGATAGTAAAATAGGCCTTCGGCGACTTTTTAGATACACGGCATATGGCGCTTAAAGACAACCCCCTTGCCCCATATGCATCAAGCTAAGAATAATGTTCCATGAAAAAGGAGGCTATCCCCTTGGAGAAAGAGCAATGTGTGTCCATATTTCCCTCTAATCCCCCCTAACCCCCCTTTAAAAAGAGGGGAAAGAGGGATTTCCTCCTTTTCTAAAACATCCATATATTTCCCCCTTTTTTAAAGGGGGATCAGGAGGGATTACAGGTGGTTTGTTATTCTTCACCGTTTACCTACCTACTTTAGCTTGATGCATATGCCCTTCACCCCCGCCAGCAGGGGACAACGCTTGTCCCCTTCCGTGAGGGGACTTTTTTATTCCCCTGCAAGAGACGTAAAATCTTGCGTTTTACGTCTCATTTGCACACAATGACCATGAATCGTTAACCTTTTTATATAATCTAAAATTAGGAAGTAATCATCAAAGGCGCAAACCTAATGTTTCGTTTCTTCCTTTGGAGACTTTGGCGTCTCTTCTGGCGCTTTACCCGTTGAGCGAACGGAAACAAATTTATTAAGGATGTCGAACCAAAACGGAGCGCCAAGGGAGGCAGCGCCTGCCGTCAACAGTAACCCTAATATCTTTGTAAGCCATCCCCATCCTGCCGGTTTACTGCCGGGAATATTCCAGCCTAACGGTATTCCGAGTTGCTGTAGTTCGGCAATTTCCTTCTTGAATTCCTTAAAAGCTGCGCCAGTATTCGCTTTATTACCATCTGCCGGAGGAAAAGATTTCCGGTTAGACTTTTCAGCTATTGTAACAAGCGCGGCGCGCAATGTAGAATCATTTGAGAGACTCCTGGTAATCGATACGGTATCAACATTTAGTACACACGTAAACAAGAGCGCCAATCCAAAAGTTAGTACTTGTATTTTTCGCTTATACCAGCCAGATACCCGTTCCATTGAGTTATTGAACCAAATCTCAATATTTTCCCGCAGCTTATTCAGGGCGGTTTCTGTTTTTTTGATATCAAGCCCTGATTCTATAAGATTGCTCTCTGTCTCATTCATCAGAACAAGAAGCACTTCTTTCAAGTCCTTGCTGATCCTATCATCCGTTAATCTGCCGACCACATCACGAATTTTATCCAATGTTCTTGAACGATCAGGATTTTCAGGATCGTGATGAGGAATAACAATATCCATCAAGGCAATAGCAAAAGTTCGTGATGGTATGTATGATGGCATTTTCCCTTTGCGGTACAATCCTCTCACGAGAGGATGATTATATAACTGATGCTCCATCCCTTTGTCGTACTGCAAAAGATTTCGTATTCCTTCTGCAAGGGTTTTTGCACGCCATTTTGTTAATGAAGCGATCAATTCATTGGCAGCAGTGCATACCAGACTCAACGATAGGTATATAAAAATTACACCAATTGCAACTTCGATCATCGATGAACCGAACATTTTGATCTCCTTTCAGATACTAAAGTACCAGGGAAACCTAGCCTCAGAGCACATAAAGAAATCATTACATTTCAGAACATAAAGAAAATGGAAATTCAATAACGCAGGAATAGTGTAGACAAAAGTCACGTATCTCCACATAAGTTGCGCAGAAATAGGATAAATTTGTCCAAGAGTAGCCAAATACCAGGAAATTAAGGACCGTATGGCTGAAAAAGCCTGAAAAATAAGGGT
>NZ_SZPP01000030.1:0-40219 GCF_030263775.1 Candidatus Jettenia sp. AMX1 | reverse complement strand
TATGGCTATTTGCAAGGCTTTTCAAGCCTTGCAAGACACTCTAGTTGAGAAAAGGAGGAAGGATTTCCTCTTGAGAAAAGTTTGCCTGATCAAACATATTAAACTTTTCCCCATTTTCTAAAGGGAGACTAAGGAATATTATGCATTTCCCCCTTTTCTAAAGGGGGACCAAGGGGGATTATGGATGGTTTGTTATTCTCCACCGTTTCCACTTCCACATTTTACAAAGAGATAAAAGGTGCCGAAGGCTTTATTCAGTAGTCTGACTTGGAATTTGTTTCGTAAAGGAGAGGCGAGCTATTACTATCATATTTACCAATAAGCAGTAATCCCTTTCTGTATTTCGAATCGATAGCGGGTTGTAATTGCAACTGGTTTTGTAAACTATCGATTGCTTGTTTGAAATGCTCAAATTGTCCATGTAAAAGTTCTACTTCGATTTCCCGATAAACTTTTTGCTCATTATGGCTGTGAAATGTTACTTTATCCAGAGATAATTCAGCTTTAAACTCACCATCCTTATGTATTGTTATGATATGGCGATATGTCTCTACTCGTAAGACCTTTTTCAATGTTTCTCCCGAGAGATTGAGTTTTTCTATAACTTTTGGTGGAATTATTGGCTTTTTTTCCTCATGCCAAAGCTTGATTTCATTACCCGAAAGTGACCACTCAAGTTCACTACGCTCGAAGATCACATCGTGTTGTTTTTTCGATATCTTACAGGTGCCCGTATAGCTCTCACCTTTTTGGCGTATACGTATGGCAGTGTTAGTTTTTAACAGGGTGTAAGCCGGGGTATCAAAATAGATATCAGTTTGTGAATACGGTGTTTTTCTGGTATATTGAAAACCGAAGGCATTTACTACCGTTATAAGGCCATTCAAATCAAGACAATCAGGACAAATAAATTTTGCCTCAATTTCCGCCTTTTCATTCAGATCCGAATCCATAGTTACGTATTCTGGTTGTTTATTCTATGATTTTCGCAATATACGGCCATTGGTTACACCTGTATGTCTGCCATTTCTCACGGTAACTTGCCCGTTTACTATTACATATGCTATGCCTTCAGAGTATTGATGAGGTTCTGTGTAGGTGCTCTTATCTATAATTCTTGCAGGATCGAAAATAGTTATATCTGCAAAATACCCCTTTTTTATCAACCCCCTTTTATCCAATCCAACTTTCTGCGCAGGAAGACCTGTCATCTTCTGGATGGCCTTTTCTTCGGAAAGAAGGTTCTTTTCCCGGCAAAATCTTCCCAAAACACGTGAAAAAGTTCCATAGCTGCGTGGATGAGGCTTTCCCCCGCTCAAAATTCCATGGCCGGCGCGTACAGAACTGTCAGAACCAATAAAGACAAAATCCCAACTGATTATCTTCTCTAAATTCTCCTCACACATACTGAATAAAAAAATATCAACCCTTGTATCCTCTTCTACAAGCAAGTTAAAAACTACATCGAAAGGAGTGGTGGTGAGGTTCATTGCAATTTCTGAGATTCTTTTACCTTCCATCCACTTATTTTTATCATAATAGACGGAAGAGATTACGATCCCATTCCAAAAATTATCGTCATACACAGGGGATAGTTCTTCCTCGATTTGTTTTCGGACCTGTGTATTCTTTAATCTCTGTATCTGTTTTTCAGTGCCACCCTCATAGACCCAATGAGGTAGGATGGCATCCAGGTCTGTAGCAGCGGCGATGTAAGGGTAACGATCGCAGGTGACATCGATCCCTTCATCGATGGCATGTTCAAGTATCATTTTTATATTTTTGATCTTATGCCAGTTACGGTTTCCGGAGGTTTTGAGATGTGATATTTGCAATTTAGCCCCTGAGCGGTTTGCTATTCGGGTGGCTTCTGCAATGGCTTCTTCAAGTGTATCTCCTTCATTTCGTATATGGGTTGCATACAAACCACCGTAATTTCCTACCACTTCACATAGTTCTGATAATTCATCCTCTGTTGAGTAACAACCGGGGGGATAGATAAGACCGCTGGACATACCGAAGGCTCCGGCCTTCATAGCTTCTTCTAAATCTTTCCTCATAGTATGGAATTCGTGTGGATGGGGACTTCTATCTTCATATTCGAAAGCACATGCCCTTATATTACCATGACCGACGAGAAAAGCCCTGTTTATGGAACTGTGTATATTTTCTGCCATAGCATAAAATTCTGCGGCGGACTGCCATGTAATTGGGATACCGTATTTTGCCAGTCCCTGTGACCGCCTTTCCAACACTTTTCCTCGTAACGGGAAGGCGGATAAACCGCAGTTTCCGCATATCTCTGTAGTTACCCCATCAAGTATTTTGCTGGTACTTTCAGGATGAGCAATCCATAAGAAATCGCTATGGGAATGAATATCAATAAATCCGGGGGTAACGATCATCTCTTCTGCGCAGATGGTAGGGCAATTACTATCAGGAATATGCTTATCGAGAGAGACGATCTTGTCATCCTTGATACCAATATCTATCGTACTTCTTGGCATTCCAGTTCCATCGATTACTGTCCCCTTTTTTATTATGAGATTGAAATCCATTCCTAATCCTATTCAATGGATACATGTATCAAGAGTGATGAATACCATTTTGCGGTACTATTCTTCTTCTACAAGAGGGGAGGGTTCATCTATACCCAATATTGTATCAACATCCTCATGCGCAGCATTTAAATCTTTCTTCATGGTATCAAGATGTTTTTTGCTGTGATATGCAGTACAGCTGATGGAGAATATAACCATTGATAGAGATATACTTGAAAGAATAATACTTGCTACAGAAATTTTTCGTTTCATCTAATATTCCTTCCGTTGCCTTGAGGATGGTATCTTCATGATTCTCCGGTATTTTGTAACGGTTCTTCGGGCGATAGCTATACCAGAGGCATGGAGTTTTTCTGCGACTTCTTCGTCACTCAAAGGATTTGATTTATTTTCTTTCGCAACAATCTCGGAGAGTTTTTGCCGTATAGCTTCCCATGATTCCATCGATCCGTCCACGTTCTGAAAACCTCCGGTAAAGAAAAACTTCATTTCGAATATACCTTGGGGTGTTTGAATATATTTATGAGCAATGGCGCGGCTTACCGTTGATACATGTACTCCTACAACATCGGCGATATCCTGCATTTTCAGGGTATGCAACCGGTGAATTCCCTCATCTAAAAAATCCTTTTGCATCTCTACTATTTTGCAGGCTACTTTGTAGAGCGTGCTCCTTCTCTGTTCGATTGCATCAATAAGCCATTTTGCCGATTCAATTTTCTTTTGTATATATTGCAAGGTAGAATTATCAGTACCATTTTCACTTAAGAATTTCTTATAAAAAGAACTGATATGCAAATGGGGCAAATTCGTGTTATCGATAAGAAATACCTCATATTTTCCGTCAATATATTCTACTTTTACTTCCGGAACTACATACGGAATAGTCTCATCACAAAAGATAGAACCAGGTTTGGGATTTAGGGTACGGATAAATTCAACCTGTCTTTTTATGATATCTAAGCTCTGTCCGGTTTTTTTTGCTATGGCAGGATATTTTTTCATCTCAATATCTTCCAGATAATTAAGAAGCAATTCCTTCGTTAACTGGTAATGTGCATCTCGTTTATCCAATTGCAATACGAGACACTCCTGCAAATTTCTGGCTCCAACTCCGGGTGGTTCAAGCGATTGTACAACTTTTAAGGCTTCCTTAACCTCTTCAACGGGAAGCGGCTTTTCAAGGGATTGCACAATTTCTTCCAGAGGACTGGCTAAATATCCGGATTTATCAATGGAATAGATAATGTTTTCAGCGGCTTCTGCAAGATGGCTGGGGAAATCGATTAATGAGAGCTGCCCCATCAAATAATCATGGAGGGACATCGGCTTGGCTGCGGTGTTCTCTAATGCCTCCTGTTTCTGATCTCGTTCTTCCGAAAGGTTATTTCTCCGAACTATAGTTTGTGAGTAATAATCACGCCAATCATCAGCCATTTCCCCGAGTTTATCAAATTCGTCACTTTTTGCATCATCGGCCGGTGTTTCATCTCCTTCCTTGAGGTTCTCATCTTTTTTCTCTTCAAGTACCTCTTCAAGTACAGGATTGTCTACTAACTCTTGCTGTATATGTTCAACAAGAGCCAATAAAGGTAACTGTAAAATCTCAATTGATTGGATAATTTGAGGAGACAACTTCATTTTTTGTTGAAGTTGAGGTAATAAAGACGATTGCATTTTCATGAAATATCACCTTCTAAAAAAACTTGAACTATGAAGACCTCATTTCGTTTCTACCACTAATTGCATCAGAGACAATCGCTGTATTTGCATATTCGAGGTAGCTTCCTGTTGGTAATCCACGGGCAAGTCTGGTAACCCGCACTCCTAAAGAATGCAGTTGTTTATGAATATACAAAGCGGTTGCATCTCCTTCCATATTCAAATTCGTTGCCAGGATAACTTCTTCTACATGATTACTTTTAACCCTTTGCAAGAGCCCTTCAATGGTAAGAGACTCCGGGCTAATGCCATCCAGAGGGGAAATATGCCCCTGGAGCACATGATAAAGACCGTTATACTTACCGGTCTTTTCTATGGTTAAAAGGTCGGCAAGCTGTTCGATTACACAGATTACAGAATTATCCCTTTGCGTATTACTGCAAATATGGCATGGATCTTTTTCTGATACATTAAAACAGATCGAACAGGTTTTAATAAACTTTTTTACATCGCGGATGGCATAGGCAAGCTGCATTGCTTCTTCTACAGGTTGTTTTAAGATATAACATGCGAGTCGTTCTGCTGTCTTTTGCCCTATACCTGGCATTTTCCCGAACTCGTTCATGAGTTTGATTATAGATTGTGGATATGCATTCAAAATAAAGAACCTCTTAAAACCTTTTACTCATAATTTCTCATAGTTACATTCCACCCCCAAACATTCCTTGTAATCCGGGAATATTTAATCCGCCGGTAAGTTTCCCCATCTCGGATTGATACAATTCCTGAGATTTTTTCAGTGCTTGTGAAATTGCTGATAATATAAGGTCTTCAAGCATCTGAACATCCTTTGGATCTACAACCTCCGGATCGATTTTAATTGAGAGGATCTCTTGTTTTCCATTCATGTGGACCGTAACCATTCCACCGCCGGAACTCGCCTCTACGACTCGCTCTTTCAAATCGTTTTGAATATCCTCCATTTGCTTTTGCATCTTTTGCGCCTGTTTTTGCGCCTGTTTCATCATTTCTGTAATATTGCCAAAACCCTTCATCGTATTGACCTCCTCTATTTATTTACTTTCATGACATGACCATCAAACAATTCTACGATCTTATTTACCACTGGTTCAGAGCATACAGGATTGACCGCAATTTGATCAGAAGGGTCATGATCTGATGATAAATTTGTTTTGTTTTTTTCGGGATGTATGTTTTTTGCTATAGCGAATTTTAGTCTCACACTACTCTGGAGTACTTCTTTTATACACTGCTCTATAAGTTTTTTTTCTTCTATTTGACTGAGTCTTTGCATGTGAAAGGTATAATTACCCGGAAACTCGATCGTTATATCTCCATCTTTTATTTCGGTCAATCGGCCTTCCTTAAGAAGTGACCAGGTAGATTTTTTTTTGCCTTGCACTATAAAAAGAATTTTTTCCCAAAGACTTTTTTCATCATGTTGCATTTCAACATTTTTACTCTCAGTTTTTATTGTAGTATATCCTTCCGATATCGGTTCTGACACCATTTCCGGAACAAGAGGTTTTTGTGCAGGTATAATTTCTTGCTTTTTCTCTGTATCTTTACTGTCTAATTTTATAAATCTATCTTCCAGAGATGCAATTTTTTCTGCGATTTCATGCAATGAGCCGATAGATTCCATTCGGCATAATTTAATGATAGCCGTTTCAAGTAAGATACGGTGTAAGAGAGAATCCGTAGTGCGCACTCTCGTCTCTGACAGCAATTGAATCATATAGAGTAAAGTATCGCCAGAAAAAGACTTTCCATGTCGCTGTATAAGAGATGTATTAAACTCTATCCATTTAGCATCTTGTCCACAAGAAGAAAAAATCAGAAGTTCCCTGATACACAAAAGCATCTGATCTATAAACTCTCCACACGTTTTTCCTTCATTGAGAACAGTATCCACGATCTTCAGGGCAGAGGATACCTCTTTTTTTACGAAGCTGTCGAACATACCCAGGAGTTTATCTTCGTCAATGCAGCCCAAAACAAAATTTACGTCTTCTAAGGATACCGTATCCTTGCAAAAAGAGAGAAGCTGATCCAGGACTGATTGGGAATCCCGTAATCCGCCCTTAGCATATCTTGCTATCATGTGAAGAGCTAAGGGGTCAATGTGTACGCCTTCAGCTTTAGAGATATCAAGAAGCCGCTTTTCAATATCATGGATAGAAATATTCTTAAAATCGAACCGCTGACATCGTGATTGAACAGTTTCAGGCAACCGGTTAACCGCCGTTGTGGCGAAAATAAATTTAACATGTGGCGGCGGTTCTTCAAGAGTTTTTAGAAGCGCATTAAAAGCCTCGCGTGTTAGCATATGTACTTCATCAATAATATAAATTTTATAGCGTGCGCGTGATGGGGCGTAATTTACATTTTGTCGTATATTTCTTACTTCATCAATCCCCCGATTCGAGGCACCATCTATTTCCAGGACATCAATATCCTTTCCTTCGGAGATGCATCGGCAAATATCACAGGTATTACAGGGAGTATCTGTAGGACCATGCTGGCAATTCAATGCCTTGGATACTATGCGTGCCATCGAGGTCTTACCCACGCCCCGAGGTCCTGCTAACAAATAAGCGTGAGCAACCCTGTTGAAGCGGATGGCATTCCGAAGAGTTGTTACTATCGATTCTTGCCCTACGAGATCCTCAAAAGTTTGAGGGCGATACCGGCGTGCTAATACGACATAAGACATTCGCTAATTACCTCAATAGTTATAAAACGTTAAACTTATTATACTTTGTTATTCTACCCATATCAATATGCTTTATTCTGTTGTTTCTTAACTTGCAGAAAACTGTGGAAACCATGCCGTGTTATGAAAGATTTGTAGAAATGAAAATTCGGAATATCGCTATAATTCTATAAAAAAGGCCGTGCACTTTTTTTTGTTCCCGTTTCCATTAGTTTACCAATGCAGTAAGCTCAGGCCAGACTTGCTCACGGCACATAAGGACAAATGCTTATGGCTGCTTGCTTCCGCATCTGACCAGGTTCGCAGCGTCTCTTATTGCATGAGATCCAGCCTTCAACACCCCTTACATTGATAAAGCTAACAGTCTGTGAGCCCTCAAAAAAGCGATCGATCCTGCTGTAGCGGGTTGCAGGTTACAGGGTACCGCTAGCTCCCCATCTAGCACGGCCTTTTAATATTAATATGGCGGAGAGGGCGGGAGTCGAACCCGCGATACCGATTTTGTCGGTATACGCGCTTTCCAAGCGCGCTCATTCGGCCTCTCTGACACCTCTCCAAAACAACACATGAATGATAGTATCGTGAAACAAGGCTTCAAAAATTTCTTACAGCGTATAGGCGTGATACTTACATACATACATACTTCTCTAAAGATCTATAGTTCACAAAGGAGCAGAACCGCGATAATGTATCGTAAGGAATAGGTATTCTTAATTATAATTAATGATTCCTTAATTCTCAATTATTAACTGGCGGAGAGGGTGGGATTCGAACCCACGTCCCGCTTTTAAGCGGGAAACGGTTTTCGAGACCGTCCCGATCAACCACTCTGGCACCTCTCCTATAGGTAAAAATTGCCTCGTTATTTCGTACGGCAGTTTTCTAAAAAGAATTTTTGCAATATATGTTTACATTCATCGGCAAGGACATTTGACAGAACATTCAAACGATGGTTAAACCTCGGTTCCTGAACAAGATTTATAACCGATGCACAAGCCCCGGCCTTTTTATCTGGAGTCCCATAAACAAGGGTATCAATCCTCGATTGCACTAAAGCGCCGGCACACATTGCACAAGGTTCCAAAGTTACATAGATTGTTGTTCCTGTTAAACGCCAGTTTTGTAAATGTGCGGCAGCTTGAGTTATTGCTATCATTTCCGCATGGGCAGTAGGATCGTTGAGCATTTCTCGCTGATTATGTGCACGAGCTATTATGTGGTTTTCATAAACAATCACAGCGCCGATTGGCACTTCATCTTTTTCTGCAGCCTTTCTCGCCTCGGCAAGGGCCTGCCTCATAAAATATTCATGTTTGCCCGTACTATCTTCCATAATTTATAGATGCTTGTACAAACTTTCCGCAGGTACTCAACATACCTATGTTTTGCCGATAATTATAATAATGAAAAACGCGCCCAGGAGGATTTGAACCTCCAACCTCCGGATTCGTAGTCCGTGACTCTATCCAATTGAGCTATGGGCGCTCTTTAGATCTCTTTCGCCTTACCGAAAGCAAAATACCATTGTCAGAAAATATCTTTCAAAACTTTAAGCGATAGATCAGTAATAAAATGAATTTAAAATGTAAAGGGTTACTACTATTGCTGGAGGTGTGTAAATTGAATAAGAAAAGTATAAGCATATCAAAACTCATTGTCAAGATATAATCCCCTTGTGTGTTTTCTCAGGACTTGTAACTGCTGCTTGCGGTATTTATCAATATTCTTATTTGATGTATTACCAGAGATAGATGTTAATTGACGCACGTAAATAAAACTGATAGGATTTTTGTAATGAATAAAATTATTTACAACTTACATTTAAAGAGCGGCAAAGATTATACATTCGAGGTTGATATTGACAGGCAGGATTGTAAGGAAATGGCAAAGAATGAGATGCACGCCTTCTGGACAAAACTAGATTACAACCAATGCAGTAATTGCCCACTTCGCGTATCGGACTGCATGTATTGTCCTGTCGCATTGGATATTGAGGGAGTCGCTAAGAAATTTGGAGATGTTATCTCCATTGAACCGGTAGATGTATGGGTGCATACAAAAGACCGTTCATTCTTTAAAAATTGCAGTGTGCAGGAAGCCTTAAAGTCCCTTTTTGGACTTATTATGGCTTCGGGTAGTTGTCCTATTCTTTCCAGACTTAAGCCATTAGCATACTTCCATCTGCCATTTGCTACCCTGGATGAAACGGTTTACCACCTGGTAGGTGCTTATCTTATTAAACAACATTCGATATACTGTGAGGGTATATTTGATCCGGATTGGAATTTAAAGGGTGTCGAAGAACTGTATAAACAGTTGGAAACGGTGAATGTTCATCTTATAAATCGTCTTCGGGATGCCTCAAATAAGGATGCCAATCTGAATGCTCTTTATCTATTTATGACGTTAACGAGCATTGTTGCACTGGATATCAATAGCGTACTCGAGACGATCGATTCTTTTATGAGGAAAGGGTTATAAAGATCATATATGTTTCTGTTTCCACTATTAAATTTGCAGTATAATCCTCCTGTCTCTTTTAAACACTTATCATAGTATAGTTTGCAGATCGTATCGTCATTCCTGAAATTTTGCAATTTTACCGATGATATCTTTGTTTTCCTGTTGCGAGAATTCTTTCTATTTCAAGGTATTAAGGCTAAAATAACGGTGTCAACAATCTTGATCTTAGAGAAAAGATATTGATTAAATATTCTGCCTCGTTTATAGTACATCACAGAGTAAGACTAACCATGAGGAGACCTGGATATGCATATCCAAAATTCAACTGCACCTGAAGTTCAGAATATGAGTATACCGCATCAGGACCCTGCTGATTTGTGGAATGCTTTAATGAAAAAATCTTTAGAACTGGGCTGTGAACAGGCTATTATTATTTCTACCAAAACCATTGTTATTGGACGCTGGGTTCAATTAAAATGCAGATATGGATGCGATGAATATGGGAAAAAACTAACCTGTCCCCCCCATTCTCCGGCGTATGATGATATGAAGGACATTCTCAGAGAATATAATAAGGCGTTGCTCTTGCATGGGCATATAAGCTGGCAGATGCGTTATATAACTACAGAGATAGAAAAAGCAGCCTTTTCTATGGGATTCTATAAAGCTTTCGGCCTCGGCGCCGGTCCTTGTAAATTATGTGAAAGTTGTGCAACATCTTCGGCTTGTACTCATACAGCAGAAGCGCGGCCCTCTATGGAGGCATGTGGTATTGATGTGTATCAAACAGTAAGAAATCATGATTTAAAAATAGAAACGCTTAAGAACAAGGCCGATGAGGTTAATATATATGGCTTAGTACTTATCGAGTAAATCTGATAGTATCAAAAACTGGTATAGAAAACGGGAAGATACATCATAAATATCGGAGAAAAAGCTCAAAAGATTCCTGGATTCTCTGTGGTTCAGTTTTGATAGTAGAGTACATTTTTATGAAAGAGGAAAAAATCATGATATCAGGTATTATTAAGAAGGCAATAGACCTGACTGTCGGGGCGCTTTTTATGACAAAAGAGAACGTTGATGAGCTTATCGATGATATGGTAAAAAACGGAGAGATGAAGAGGGAAGAGGCAAAGGCACTGGTGAATGAAATTATGAAGAAAATTCTATCAAGTAAAAAGGAAATTGAATCCAGGACCGAAGTCATCGTGGAGAAGGTACTTCATAAGCTGGATATTCCAACAAGGCAAGAACTCCAGCAAATGCAGAAAAGACTCGAAGAAATTATAAAGAAATGGGAATCGAAAATCTAAAAGAAGAAAAGGGAATAATCGATACATGCAGTTTGGGAAAATAGGTCAAAAGATTCGCGATATTCGCCGTTTTAACCAAATCATAAGAATATTAACGAAGCACGGTTTTGGTTTTGCCATCCAACAGCTTCGTTTGAATGACCATATTATTGGAAGGGGTATTATCAAGACGGGTGTATTACGGCGTTTCACAGAGCCGCAAGAGTCTCGAGCCGTCCGACTGAGAAAGGTATTGGAAGAGCTTGGCCCCACATTTATAAAATTCGGACAAATCCTCAGTGTCCGGCCCGATCTGATTCCACAAGACTTTTGTACGGAATTAAGTAAACTTCAGGATCGTATTCCTCCGTTCAGTTATGGAGAGGTCAGAAAGCAGATATGGGAATCCTTTCGAAGTTATCCTGAAGAATTATTCTCCTCATTCGACTCAATTCCCCTTGCAGCCGCCTCTTTGGGGCAAGCACACCGGGCACAACTCAAGACGGGTGAGAATGTAGTTGTAAAGGTGCAGCGACCAGATATCCGCAAAATGATTGAAACAGATATTGATATTCTCTATAACCTGGCTCAATTGGCAGATCGGTATATGCAGGATATACGGTTTTTTGACCCCGTGAGTATTGTCGATGAGTTCTCAAGGATTATTATGAAGGAGATCGATTTTCGATACGAGGCACACAATATTGACAGGTTTTGCAAAAATTTTAAAGATAGCACCACGACATATATTCCTAAAGTCTTTTGGGATTACACGAAATCCAAGGTGCTTACTACAGAAGAAATCAAAGGTGTTAAACTCAATCATTACTTGTGCGGGCACCGTCCGTGTGAAGAGAAAAAGATTGTTGCTGCAAATGGCGCAAATGCCGTCCTTCAGCAGGTATTTATCGATGGATTTTTTCATGCAGACCCTCATCCGGGAAATATCTTCATTCTTCCAAACAATGCGATTGCTTTTGTAGATTTTGGGATTGTCGGCAGGCTCGATGAAGAGACACGTTATGCTATTGTGAACCTCCTGATTGCTATATCAATGAAGAATATACAGGGTATTTTGAAAGCATTGGAAATGCTGGGTTCTTTTGTCGATGAGGAATCTGCGCGGGATTTTAAACATGATATCAATGATCTTATAGAATGGTACTATGATATACCTTTAAAACAGATAGAAATTTCTATGGTACTTCCACAAGCTATTGATGTGATGACACGCCATAAACTCAAGATACCGCCACAAATGCACATTCTTGTCAAGACTATTGCTACTATGGATGGTATTGCCAGGCAGTTGGACCCGGAATTTAATATCATTGCTTATACCAGACCATTTGTGGAAAGGCTGGTACATGAACGGCACGATCCAAAACGCATATTCAAAGACGCAGTATTTTATTCTTCGGAATTATTGGATATTCTCAAGGTGATTCCTAAAGATACGTATGAAATTGTAAAAAAGATAAAAAAGGGGACATTAAAAATTGAATTTGAGCATCAGGGACTCTCAAAGTTTATATTTGAGATGGATAAATCAAGTAATCGCGTCTCATTCAGCATGGTCGTTTCTGCTTTGATTATTGGCTCTTCACTTATTATTATGTCGAACAGGGGGCCTTTGATGTACGGCCTTCCCGTGCTAGGCATTCTTGGGTTTGTTTTTGCCGGCATCCTTGGGTTGGCGTTGGCAGTAGGCATTTTTAGATCCGGGCGTTTATAAAAGAACGAGAATAGTGCGCTCAAAATCTTCAGAGATTGAATTCGTGGAGTAAATCCATTGCAAGAGCTTGTTGACTCTTTTATCAATTATATCATGGTCGAATGTGGTTTATCCAGGAATACCATTCTCAGTTACAGGCATGACCTGCAAATATTTACCACCTTTCTGCTTTCTAAAAAAATACCAAATTTTCATAGTGTTCGTCCCGATACAATTACCAGCTTCATTATCTCTGAAAAACAGCGTGGACTTTCCATAAACTCTATAACTCGTACGGTTGTATCAATCCGTATGTTATACAAATTTTTATTTTCAGAAGGAAAGTTGCAAAAGAATCCTCTCAGTTCGATTGAATCGCCAAAGCTTTGGAAACGATTACCGGAGGTTATCCCTGTCCATAAAGTGGATGAGCTTCTTTTAGTCCCTGATGTAAAAACGAAGTTAGGGATTAGGAATAAAGCTATCCTTGAACTTTTGTATGCTACTGGCGCGAGAGTTTCTGAAGTATCTGCAATTCAGATGGATTGGATTAACCTTGAATATGGCTATGTTAAGTGTAGGGGAAAGGGATCAAAGGAACGCATTGTTCCCCTTGGGACAAAGGCAATTAGGGCTATTGAGAATTATTTGACAATCGCCAGACCAAAAATAAAGAACAGTCAGAATAGCGCCTATCTTTTTCTTTCAAAAGCGGGGAAACAGCTTCGAAGAGAAAATATATGGGTTATTGTAAAAAACTGCGCATACAGAGCAGGTATCCGTGACCATATTTCTCCCCATAAACTAAGGCATTCATTTGCTACTCATATGTTGGAAAATGGTGCCGATCTGCGTTCAGTCCAGGAAATGCTGGGACATGTCAATATTTCTACCACGCAGATTTATACTCACGTTAGTAAGCAGTACCTCAAAAGTATCCACCGGCAATTTCACCCACGGGCATAAGGATTAAGAGCGAAAGATTTTGCGTCTCTGCAAGGGAATAGGTTATTTGGCAAAATATTAAAATGGTATCATACTTGCTTTATCAATAAGTATCTCGTAGAATATGTGAACAGTAGGTATCGCAACATATCTAATTTCTTCTTCTTTTTTCTCATACAAGGATAAAGAGCGGGAGAAATATTTTTTTAAATTTCGGCCATACTATTGAAGTGAATATCTTTGACTTTTTTATAAATAATTCTATAATGTCACCATCATGGTAGAGTACTTACCTATACTGATATTATTTATAATAGCTTTAGGTTTTGCCGTTACGAATGTAATACTTTCGGCTATTTTTGGGACGCAGAAGCCCACCGCAGAAAAACTCACACCGTATGAGTGTGGTATTGATCCGGTAGGATCCGCTCGCGAGCGTTTTTCTGTAAAATTTTATCTTATTGCAATGCTATTTGTTATTTTTGATATTGAAGTTGTTTTTCTCTATCCATGGGCAGTAGCGTTTCAGTCATTGAAGCTGTTTGGATTTATTGAAATGGTAATCTTTATAGGTATTTTATTTATCTGTTATCTTTATATATGGAAAAGAGGTGGGTTGGAATGGGAATAGAAAGCCAACTGGGTGATAACATCCTAACTACCACTTTAAGTACGATGATAAATTGGGCTCGTAAATCCTCTCTTTGGCCTATGCCTTTTGGATTAGCCTGTTGTGCCTTAGAAATGATGGCGGTAGTTGCGCCTCGTTATGATCTTGCACGGTTTGGGGCGGAGGTATTTAGATTTTCACCAAGGCAATCAGATTTGATGATTGTTGCAGGGACACTTACGTACAAGATGGCATCTGTAGCAAGAAAGATTTATGATCAGATGCCAGAACCTAAATGGGTTATTGCTATGGGCGCCTGTGCGGTATCGGGAGGTGTATATAATACTTACAGCGTTGTGCAAGGCGTAGATCAGATTCTACCTGTGGATGTGTATCTTCCGGGATGTCCCCCAAGACCAGAAGCATTGATCCATGCCATTATGGAAATACAAAAAAAGATCGGGAAAGAATCGTTATGAGCCAGAATACAATGAATCCTGCAAATAAAGTATTAGGAATTTGCTTAGCTATAGAATTTAGTTTATGTAGGATAGCATCAATGGACCAAAAGATTTACGACGAGGAAACATGGATACTGAGTTTATAGCTACAGCGATAAAATCGAATTTTCCCCAGGCGATTATAGATTCAAGCATATTTCGTAATGAGTTAACCCTTACTATAAAAAAGGAATTTATTATCCAGGTCGCAAGGTTTCTTAAAGAAGATAAAGAACTTCATTTTAATTTTTTATCGGATTTGTGCGGTGTTGACCGAGTTGAGACAGACGGTATTTTTGAGGTAGTTTACCATCTCTATTCGATAGATAAAAATCATCGTGTACGTCTTAAAGTGCCAATTCCGTCAAATGAGCTGTCCATACCAACGGTAACAGATATCTGGAAGACGGCCAATTGGCATGAGCGAGAAACGTACGATATGTTTGGGATTAAATTTACTGGTCATCCTGATCTGAGAAAGATCCTCACGCCTGAAGATTTTGAGGGATATCCCTTAAGAAAGGATTACCCCATCGATGGGAGGCAGCCCCCCGCGCTCTATGATACCTACCGAAAGGGTAAAGAGTGATGGAAAGTTCTGCTACAACAACACACCTGATGACCATCAATATGGGTCCTCAGCACCCCAGCACTCATGGTGTATTAAGATTATTGCTGGAGCTTGATGGTGAAATGATTATAAAAGCTACGCCTCATATTGGATTTCTTCACCGGGGTGTGGAGAAACTTGCTGAGTATCGAACTTATCATCAATGCATTCCTCTTACCGATAGGTTGGATTATGTAGCTCCTTTTTCAAACAATTTAGCGTATGCCCTTACTGTTGAGAAATTGCTTGGTATTGATATTCCCGAAAGGGCTCAGCATATCCGTGTACTTCTCTGTGAACTTACCCGGATTGCTTCTCATCTCTTATGGCTGGCAACCCATGCGTTAGATATCGGCGCTATGACCGTATTCTTCTATTGCTTTAGGGAGCGTGAGGCAATCTACGATATCTTCGAAATGGTTTCAGGCGCCCGGCTTCATCTCTCGTATATACGGATAGGAGGCGTAGCGAAGGAACTGCCAGGTGGATTTCTGGAAAAGACCCGAAAATTTGTTGCTGAATTCCCCTCTCGGCTTAAGGAGTATGAGACACTTCTTACCGATAATCCTATATGGAAAAAGCGCACAGTTGGTGTCGGTATTATTTCTGCTGAAGATGCTATCGATTATGGACTCAGTGGTCCGAGTTTAAGAGGATCGGGAGTTAACTGGGATATCAGAAAGGCAGAGCCCTATTCCTGCTATGATAAATATCATTTTGCGGTTCCTCTGGGTGAAAACGGAGATGTCTATGATCGGTATCGTGTACGCATCGAAGAGATGCGGCAGAGTAACAGCATCGTTCATCAGGCTATCAATATCCTTCCTAAGGGAGATATTATAGCGAGTATACCCAATGTTGCCTTACCTCCAAAAGAGGATGTAGAAACAAAGATGGAGTCCATGATTCATCATTTTAAATTAATCATTCAAGGTATCCGTCCTCCGAAGGGAGAGGTATATGCCAGTATTGAAGCCCCAAAAGGTGAGCTAGGTTTTTATATTATCAGTGACGGTTCCAGCAATCCGTATCGTCTAAAAATCCGTCCGCCATCTTTTGTTAATCTTGAAGCGTTGCCGAAAATGGTGGAAGGCAGATTACTTCCGGATGTTGTTGCTACAATCGGAAGTTTAGATATTGTATTGGGAGAAATCGATCGCTGAAAAGCGGAACTAAACACGAGAATTATTTTACAAATTATTTAAATTTCGATACAATAAAGTACTCATGAATACAACAAACGAAAAGTCTATACAGGGAGAAGCAATAGATCTTTCGAAAGTCGAAAAGGCAGTAGAGAAATACAAGAACGTGAAAGGCGCTTTAATCCCGATTTTACAAATGGTGCAGACAGAATTTGGTTATTTACCTGCGCCTGCTATCGACCTTATCTCAGAAAGGTTGAATATCAGCGCAAGCGAAATAGTCGGAGTGGCTACCTTTTATGCCCAATTTCACCTGATACCACGTGGGCAGCATATCATAAAGGTTTGTTGCGGAACTGCCTGTCATGTGAAAGGGGCTAAAAAGATCGCAGAAAAACTCAGTGAAACATTGGATGTCTCGCTTGGTATGACTACGAAGGATAAAGTGTTTACTCTTGAAGAAGTGGCGTGTCTGGGGGCATGCTCATTAGCGCCCGTTATGATGGTAGACGAGAATGTCCATGGAAAGTTAGCCTCGGATACGGTTGCTGATGTTATAAAAGAAATAAAAGAATCAGGATTTTCTCAATAATCATGGTTAGTGAAGAAGTAAAAAATATTTTACAAAAAAAAGCGAATACGCAAAAGCCAAAGATATTCATTGGTATGGCTACCTGTGGTTTAGGCGCTGGTGCAAAAGGTGTGCTTGCTCGTATTGAACAAGAGTTAGAGAAGCAAAAATTACAAGCAGAAGTTATACGCACCGGTTGTATCGGTATGTGTACCCATGAGGTGCTCGTGGATGTAATTTTTCCGGGCCGTACGCGTGTTACCTATGGAAGTGTAAAAAATACTATGGTTCCGCAGATTATAGAGGAGCACGTAGGAAAGGGAGAAGCAGTAAAAAAATTCGTTTTATCACAGATGTATTTAAACGATAAAATCGATATTCCTTACGATGGCTTACCATTCTTTGAAGATCTTGAAATAAATAAAGGCCAGAGAAAATTTATCCTCAGGAATTGTGGGTATATCGACCCGGATAGTATTGAGGAATATATCGCAACCGGAGGGTATACAGCGCTTAAAAAGATACTGAAAACAATGGCCCCCAAGGACGTAATCAATGAAATAAGCAAATCAGGTCTTAGAGGCCGGGGAGGCGGCGGCTTCCCTACAGGGGAAAAATGGGCATCTTGCGCTAAATATTCTGCGGATGAAAAGTTTGTCCTTTGTAATGCCGATGAAGGTGATCCGGGTGCTTTTATGGATAGGAGTCTTCTTGAGGGAGATCCCCATGCTGTTTTAGAGGGTATGATCATTGCCGGATACACAATTAATGCTACGAGTGGCTATATTTACGTTCGTGCTGAATATCCTTTGGCTGTTAGAAGATTAAAACATACTATTGAACAAGCACAGAAGTATGGTTTCCTGGGAAAGGATATATTAAACAGTGGGTATAGTTTAGATATTTATATAAAAGAGGGCGCTGGCGCTTTTGTTTGCGGCGAATCGACTTCCCTGCAAAACTCTATTGAGGGTAAACGAGGCATGCCACGCACGAGACCTCCGCAATCCGTGGAGGCAGGCTTATGGGATAAGCCCACGGTGTTAAATAATGTGGAGACCTTTGCCAATGTACCGTTTATTATTAACCAGGGCGCTGACTGGTATTCGAAGATCGGTACAGAAAAAAGTAAAGGGACGAAAATCTTTTCCCTGACAGGAAAAATAAAAAATGCGGGCCTTGTTGAGGTTCCCATGGGTACTACCGTTCGGCAGATTGTGTTTGATATGGGTGGTGGAATTCCTAAAAAGAAACGGTTTAAAGCTGTGCAGATCGGAGGTCCATCCGGTGGATGCTTACCCGAGTCTTTATTGGATTCGCCTATAGATTACGAGTCGTTAGTTGGGGCAGGTGCAATGATGGGCTCCGGCAGTTTTGTAGTCGTTGATGAAACTACGTGTATGGTTGAGATGGCCCGATTCTTTATGAATTTTTGTGCAAGCGAATCCTGTGGAAAATGTCCACCTTGCAGGATTGGTACAACCCTTATGTTGGATATCCTTACCCGCATCACCCAGGGAAGAGGGGAAGAAAAAGACCTGGAGGTATTGGAGCAGATGTGCGATGAGATCAGGACGATGTCGCTGTGTGGTCTTGGACAATCTGCCCCTAATCCTGTTAAATCAACACTCCGGTATTTTAAGGATGAATACATTGCTCATGTCCGCGATAAGATATGCCCTACCGCTTCCTGTGTTGGTCTTCACAAGTATGAGGTTATTCCGGAAAAGTGCACGAAATGCCAGGCATGTATTCGTAATTGTCCTGTAAAGGCAATCAGCGGTAATACGAAGGAAGTCGCTTTTATTCATCAGGAAAAATGTATTAAGTGTAATTTATGTTACGAAAAATGTAATTTCATGGCAATCAAATGAAGATGATTAACCTTATTGTAGACGATAAAACAATTACCGTTCCTGAAGGTACCAATATATTTCAGGCATCGCTGGATAACGGTATTTATATTCCTGGCCTGTGCTATCATCCGAAACTTTCACAATTCGGTGGCTGCAGGCTCTGTATGGTAGAAGTTACCGAGAGAAGGACAGCGCATCGATTTGCGTGTGCCCATCCTGTTTCTGAAGGGATGATTGTAAAAGTAAATACGCCAAAAGTAGTTCGGTATCGAAGGTCAGTTATGGAGTATTTATTAGCCCATCATGAGCTTTCCTGTCCGACGTGCGATAAAGCAGGTGAATGTAGTCTGCAGGATATTACCCATGAGTTAACGCTGTCTCCCAGCCGGTTTAGTGTGGTAAGGATGAATGCCCCTGTCGTTCGTGATAATCCAATTCTGGAATTAAATCGAAATCGTTGTGTTTTATGCGGGCGATGTGTGAGTGCCTGTAAAGAGATAGAAGGGGTCGGCGCTATTGATTTCCAAAAACGTGGCATCAAGACATATATCGGCACTGCTTTTGACAAGCCATTGGATTGTAGCTTTTGCGGCGGTTGTTTAGCAGTATGCCCAACAGGATCCTGGCAAGATAGAACACTTGAATTCAGGGGAAGACCATGGGAATTCAAAAAGACTCAGACGATATGTCCTTACTGTGCGGTTGGATGTACGGTTGTTTTAAATACGAAAAGTGGAAGCGTGAGACGGGTAACATCGGACGATCACATAGGGATAAACGAAGGTAACCTCTGTATAAAAGGCAGGTTTGGTCATGAATTCATACACTCAGCAGAACGTTTAAAAACCCCTTTAATAAAGAAAGATGGTGCATTCCATCCATCCTCCTGGGACGATGCACTTGAATATATCTCAAAGAGATTTCAACAAATTATAAATGAATATGGAGGAAATACTATCGGAGGTATTGGTTCTGAAAAATGTACGAATGAGGATAATTATCTTTTCCAGAAATTCTGCAGGTCTGTATTAAGGACAAATACCATAGATAATCTATCCAATTTAAGATCGCCCTCCCTAAATAGTCTCATGTATGAATCTGTTATTCGCGGAATTGCGTCAACATCATTGAAGGAGATAGAACATGCGAATACAGTATTCTTTTTTGGAACAGATATGACAGAGGCTCATCCTGTGGCAGGAACTATGGCCAGAAAAGCTATAAGGATGAACAATGCCAGTCTTATTATCGCTAATATAAGAAATATTTCATTTAGTGGCACTGCTAAAAATGATATTCGTTTGACCTATTCCTTTGGTAGTCAAATACTATTCATTCATGCCCTGATTAAGATCATTATTGATGAGAAACTTATCGATTTAAAAAAGATAGAGTCATCGATAAGCAATTTCCATGAATTACATTTGGCATTCAATACGTTCAGCGTAAAGGAAGCTTCTCAGGTAACCGGTATTTCTGAAGAGATGATGAGAACTACAGCGCGATTACTAACAAAATCGGGGAATTGTTGTATTATCTGCGGGAGAGATGTGGAAGAAGACCCTTTGAGTCGAGATACCATAAAAGCCTTGATGAACCTTTGTGTATTGATGAATGCATCTAGCCCGGATAAGGATCACAGCAAGGCTTCACTTTTATTCTCGCGTTCTCATAATAACTCTCAGGGTGTAAATGATATGGGGGTAGTACCGGAATTTTTCCCAGGATATAGTACTACCAGCGATGTGTCCAACAGAGAGAATATAGAGAAGCTATGGGGAGTAAAATTTTCCGATGATATCTTCAGGAAAGAGCCTAAGAATATTTTTGAACTTGCGCGGAATGGTGCATTAAAAGGCCTCTATATCATGGGAGAAAATCCCCTGGTAAGTTATCCAAATGGTAAGGAGATACTCGAAGCCTTCCAAAAGACAGATTTTACTGTTGTTCAGGATGTGTTTCTGACAGAAACTGCACGATTGGCAGATGTCGTTCTTCCTACGGTTACCTTTGCTGAAAAGGAAGGCACGTTTACCAATATGGGGATGACGGTGCAGCGGCTGAATAAGGTCATACAGCCTTCCGGAGTGGATGCCAAACCAGATTGGCAAATCATTTGTGAACTTGCCAAAAAGATGGGGTATTCGTATTCATATGTATCTCCAAAAGATATTCTGAGTGAAATAGAAAGTGTGGTTCCTATCTATTCGGGTATTAATTACGATCGTTTGAAGAGAAAAGAATTTTATTGGGCATCTTCCGTGTCTGGTAGTAGAAATAAATCAGTAAAATACCTCGTAAACATTGTTCAGCCTGAATCTTTGGAGATAAAGCAGAATAAAGATTTTCCTTTTGTGTTATTGACAGGTGTGAGTTTGAATCATCAAGGAACCTTCTCCAGGTACTCAAATGCCCTTGTATCGGTTTCTCCTGAATGTTTTGCAGAAATGAATAGAAAAGATGCTCAGAAAATGAATATTCATGATGGGGATGCGGTAGTTATTGAATCAAGCCAGAATAAGATAACACTCAAGGCAAAGGTTGCCGGTAAATCGCCCGAAGGCATAGTTTTTGTCTCTGAGGATTATGAGTGGATACCGATCAATCTTGTGCGTACAGGAGTATATACTTCTGTCAAAATTTATAAAGAAACCGGACAGATATAATTCCCTAAAATAGAAATCGCAAGAGAATAATATTATTATGGTAAAGACGCTCCACCGGGACGTCTTCTCAGTTGATTTTATGTATATTGATCAGTGGTTGCTGTATGGCAAAAAAAGAACAAACATATTTTTGCGAAATTTGCAGACAAAAAGTCGTTGTTATCGAAGAGGGTTTTGGCGTGCTGGTATGTTGTGGTAAAGAAATGAATCTTGTAGGGGTCAAAGGAATGATGGCAACCTGGACAGCAGCGCATCATAAACCGGCAAACGGAGTAGCTTTTGTATGCAACGTATGTAAACAGAAGATAAAGGTTATTGAAGAGACAACAGGTATATTAGAATGCTGTGGTCAAAGAATGCATCGTGAAGAGGCCCCTGACTATAAATGAATAAAGAGCTCCTTATTTATCTTACCATTACCTGTATTAAGATCTTTATTGTATTTGGCATGATCCAGTTTATGATTATCTCCATGATCTGGTTTGAGAGGAAGATTATGGCGCATATGCAGGTCCGTCTTGGGCCGATGCGTGTTGGGCCGCATGGATTATTACAGCCAATTGCTGATGGTATAAAACTTCTCTTTAAAGAGGATATTATTCCGGAGAGAGCGAATAAATTTCTTTTTGTGCTAGCGCCTGTTATGACTCTGGTTCCCGCCTTAATCACCTTTGCAGTCATTCCTTTTGGGGATAAAATAAAAATTTTTGGATATAGCATAGACCTTGTCATCACCGACATCAACGTTGGATTTCTTTATATCTTTGCTGTCTCTTCCCTGGGAGTTTATGGTGTTGTTATGGCTGGTTGGGCATCGAACAATAAATATTCATTACTGGGTGGGATACGGTCTTCAGCCCAGATGATTAGTTATGAGTTGACACTCGGCTTATCTCTTATTGGAGTTGTTATGTTAACAGGTTCATTAAGCCTTGTGGATATTGTGAATGCTCAGGCAAAAATATGGAATATCATATTACAGCCCATAGGGTTTTTTATTTATGTTACGAGCGCTTTTGCAGAGGTAAATCGTACTCCATTTGATCTTCCGGAGGCGGAATCAGAACTTGTGGCAGGTTATCATACAGAGTACAGCAGTATGAAATTTGCTATGTTTTTTATGGCTGAATATGCCAATATGATCACTGTGTCTGCTATTGCAGTGACTTTTTTCCTTGGCGGATGGCAGGGACCATTTTTACCGCCGGTTGTATGGTTTATGTTGAAGCTATCAGGTTGTTTGTTCTTCTTTATCTGGATAAGGTCAACGTATCCAAGACTCAGATATGATCAACTCATGCATTTTGGCTGGAAATTCTTATTACCTCTTTCGCTATTCAATATACTTATTACCGGCCTTGTTATGGTGATTAAAGGATAATTATGATTTTACCATTACTAAAAGGCCTTATTCTTATTATCAAGCGGTTTTTTAATCCAAATGCCGTTGTTACTCAACAGTATCCGGAGGAACGACCGAAACTTCCTTCAAGATTTCGGGGATTGCCGGAATTACAGATAGGAAAAGACGGCAGGGAAAGGTGCATCGCATGCGGGCTTTGTGCAAAAGTTTGCCCCTCGAAATGCATTACCGTTGAAGGAGCAACAGATAAAACAACACAAAGAAGATATCCGGAAGTGTATGAGTTAGATGCCTTCCGATGTATTTTTTGTGGGTTTTGCGAAGAGGCATGCCCGGTAAGGGCTGTGATATTGAGAGATACCTTTGAACTATCGACGTATCAAAACAAGGATATTTTTGATAAAAAACAATTATTAGATCTTACGAGAAAAAGAAAAATAAGTTTTTAACCTGTCATGATAGTGAAGGTAAAATATTGAGAAGTTTTTCTATCCAGACTTATATCTAAATAATTATGGAAGCATATCTGTTTTATATTATGGCTGCAGTCTCCGTGACTGCAGCTGTGTATCTTATCTTCGAGAAGAATCCTGTTTACAGTGCTTTGTATCTTATACTAACACTTGTAAGCATTGCAGCGCTCTATATATTACTCGAAGCACAATTTATTGCTGCAGTTCAGATTATCGTGTATGCAGGCGCTATTATGGTCCTTTTCCTCTTCGTGATAATGTTGTTAAGTTTGAATATAAAAGAGGAATTGAAAGACGCAATACCATTTCAAAAAATACCTGCCTTGTTTATGGGTATTTTACTCTTTTCTGTTCTCTGCATAATTTTAAAGTCAAAACTCCTGCAAGGAAAACAAGGTGAATATACCAGCGCCTATGTTACCAGCGTTGGAAATACAAAACTTATTGGTAATTTGTTATTTACCGATTATCTTCTTCCCTTTGAAATAACTTCAATTTTGCTCTTTGTGGCAGCTATTGGGGCAATTATGTTAGCTAAGAGGAAATTATAAATGATTACATTAACGCATTATCTGGTACTGAGTGCGATCTTGTTTACGTTAGGTGTCATTGGTGTGTTAATACGAAGGAATGCTATTATCATATTTATGTGCATAGAACTCATGCTGAATGCCGTTAATATATCGTTTGTTGCGTGTGCGCATTACCTCAATTCTATGCAGGGCCAACTATTTGTTTTTTTCACCATGACAGTTGCAGCAGCCGAGGCTGCAGTCGGTTTGGCAATCATCGTGGCCGTATTCAGGAATAAAGAAACGGTAAATATTGACGATATAAACATCATGAAATGGTAGGTAACAGCATGCTTAACCTTGTTGCACTGATCTTGCTATTCCCTTTAATTGGTACAGCCATTAACGGACTCGTTGGTAAAAGGCTGAAGAAAGAAACAGTAGGCTATATTGCCTGTGGGGCAATCGGTTTATCCTTTCTTGTTTCGATACTTGTGTTTTGCGGACTCCTTTTGCTTCCTCCCCATGAACGGTTATTTGAAAAAGAATTGTTTAGTTGGATTGAATCCGGTTCATTCAAAGCAGAGGCAGGTTTGCAGGTAGATCCATTATCCGGAATCATGATCCTTATTGTTACCGGGGTTGGATTCCTTATCCACATCTATTCTATTGGTTATATGCATGAAGATAAGGGATATCATCGTTATTTTTGCTATTTGAATTTATTTACCTTTTCCATGTTATTGCTTGTTTTGGGTAACAATTTTCTTCTCATGTTTATTGGTTGGGAGGCAGTCGGGTTATGCTCGTATCTGCTTATTGGGTTCTGGTATAATAAAAAGTCAGCATCAAATGCAGCGAAGAAGGCCTTTATTGTTAACCGGGTAGGTGATTTTGGATTTATCCTCGGTATTATGCTCATCTTCCTCACCTTCCGCAGTATCGATTTTACTGAGGTATTTCATGTAGCATCGCAAGGTACCTTTGCAATCGGTAGCTTTGTCTTAACCATAATTACCCTTCTTTTGTTTATGGGTGCAACCGGTAAATCAGCTCAAATACCTCTGTATACGTGGCTGCCGGATGCTATGGAAGGTCCCACACCGGTTAGCGCATTAATCCATGCAGCAACCATGGTAACTGCCGGTGTCTACATGATTGCCCGATGCAATATTCTCTATATGTTATCTCCATTTACCATGACCATAGTAGCCAGTATAGGAGCAGTTACAGCGCTCTTTGCTGCATCCGTTGGGTTGGTACAGAACGATATTAAGCGTGTGCTGGCCTATTCTACGATTAGTCAACTTGGGTATATGTTTCTGGCTTGCGGTGTAGGCGCATTTACGGCAGGCATTTTTCATCTGATGACGCATGCCTTTTTTAAAGCTTTACTATTTCTTGGCTCCGGCAGTGTTATTCATGCCATGTCTGGAGAACAAGATATGAGAAAGATGGGTGGACTCAGGCATCATATTCCTATTACCTATAAGACCTTTTTGATTGGCACTATTGCTATTGCAGGAATTCCCCCGTTTGCAGGATTCTTCAGCAAGGATGAAATTGTATTGGAATCGCTTGCCCGTGGAAATTTCTTCTATTGGTCAATAGCAAGCGTGACATCCCTCTTTACGGCTTTTTATATGTTCCGCTTACTGTTTATAACATTTCACGGGAAATCAAGAGCAGGCCACCATGTCATGGAACATCTCCATGAATCTCCAAAGAGTATGACGTTCCCGTTAATGGTACTTGCCGGGCTTTCCTCCCTTGGAGGATTTTTAGGCATCCCCGGTGCGAATATCATGAGTCACTTTTTAGCGCCGGTTTTTGGAGAACAGGGACATACAGAAATTTCCGGACCAGGGGCAGGTGTCCATCATAGCGAAGGACATCCTTATCTTATGATGATTATTTCAACAGCCATTGCTATCCTGGGTATATTTATAGCATATCATGTGTATGTAAAAAGACCTGAATTGCCCAAAAGATTAGCAGAACGGTTTCGTTTTATTTACAAACTTCTGCTCAATAAATATTATGTGGACGAGGTGTATGATATCCTTTTTGTGAAATCCCTTAAGAAAATTTCGGTTATGTTATGGAAGCGTGTAGATGCTCAAATAATTGATGGTTCTGTAAATGGTGTTGCTCGCCTTATCGGACGGTTTGGTGATATCCTGCGTTTCTTACAAACAGGATATGTGCGCAATTATGCCTTTTACATTGTGCTTGGCTGTATCTTCGTTATTGTACTTACTGCATTAGGTAAGTAGCATAGTATTCTTTTTTTACAAAAATTGTAATTCTGGAGCGATGGGATGTCCGTACCGATTCTTTCATTAATCACTTTTCTTCCGATTATAGGAGTGTTTTTTATCATTTCGATTGATTCAAAGAATCGGGAGCTTATCAGATTTACAGCGCTGCTTGTTGCGATAATAGTTTTTTTGATTTCCCTTCCCCTCTACTTTAACTTCGATGCGCGTACCTATGAAATGCAGTTTGTTGAGAAACTACGGTGGATACCTTCCTTTGGAATCAAATATCACGTTGGAGTAGATGGAATTAGCCTCTTTCTGATACTCTTGACAACTTTTCTTACGCCAATTTCCATTCTTGCTTCATGGCATATTACCAAGAATGTAAAGGAATACATGATTTCTATGCTGATCCTTGAGACAGCTATGGTAGGCGTGTTTATCTCATTGGATCTATTTTTATTCTTTGTATTCTGGGAACTCATGCTGATTCCGATGTATCTTCTCATTGGCATCTGGGGAGGTTCCAGGAGGATCTATGCTGCGGTAAAGTTCTTTATTTACACAACGGCAGGTAGTGTATTTATGTTCCTGGCTATCATTGCCCTTTATTTTTTAAATTACCGGGCAACGGGAGAATATACCTTTAATCTGTTAGAATTATATAAACTCGATATTTCCTTTGCCGTCCAATTCTGGCTATTCATAGCTTTCGCCTTTGCTTTTGCCATTAAGGTTCCCATGTTTCCATTTCATACATGGTTACCGGATGCTCATGTGGAGGCGCCCACGGCAGGAAGTGTAATCCTGGCAGGTGTTCTCTTAAAAATGGGAACATATGGTTTTATACGGTTCTGTTTACCTTTATTCCCTGAGGTAAGCCATGCCTTTATTCCGGTGATATCATGGATGGCTATTGTTGGCATTATCTACGGTGCCTTGGTTTCTATGGTTCAAGATGATCTGAAAAAACTCGTTGCTTACTCCAGTGTAAGCCATTTAGGTTTTGTTATGCTCGGAATCTTTGCCTTTAATATCCAGGGTATTGAGGGCAGCATTACTCAAATGATTAACCACGGTCTCAGTACAGGGGCGCTTTTTCTTGTAGTTGGGATGCTCTACGAGAGAAGGCACACACGAATGATTGCCGATTTTGGAGGTCTGACGAAACAGATCCCCATCTTTGCTATTTTCTTCCTGGTTGTTACCCTGTCCTCTATTGGATTACCCGGATTAAACGGTTTTGTAGGAGAGTTTCTTATCCTGATGGGCACGTTTAAGTCCCGTATTCTGTATGCATCTATTGCGGCATCGGGGATTATTCTTGCTGCCGTTTATATGCTCTGGATGTTTCAAAGGGTTAT
Organism: Candidatus Jettenia sp. AMX1; assembly: GCF_030263775.1. Taxonomy (NCBI): domain Bacteria; kingdom Pseudomonadati; phylum Planctomycetota; class Candidatus Brocadiia; order Candidatus Brocadiales; family Candidatus Brocadiaceae; genus Candidatus Jettenia; species Candidatus Jettenia sp. AMX1. The sequence continues at coordinate 12,911 of NZ_SZPP01000030.1, read as the reverse complement.
GTTTCATGAAATAACCCACGAAGAGAACAAGACACTAAAAGATATGAATAAGCGTGAATTTGCTATCCTGCTTCCCATTGTCTTCCTGATTTTTTGGATTGGTATCTATCCTAATTCTTTCTTGAGAAAGATGGATGCATCCATAAACCATCTTTTAAAACAGGTAGGAGAGAAGGCAAACGTTGTGTCTAATACGCAAAGACAGAAAAGAGTTGAACAATTACAGCAAACTATTGTGCCAAAGATTGATATAATTTCTGAAACCAAAACAGAATGGTAGACTGATTTCTTTGTGTTCTTTAATCTTTTGTGGTTTTTATGGAAGTTTCTCGCTATGGTAAAGACCCAGATATAAAAGGCTTATATAAGGTAAAGGTATATGGCAAATGTCTCGATAATGACGTTCAATATTCTCAGTATTCTACCAATCCTGACTTTGGCAGGTTTCGGCATGATTGTTCTCCTTGTGGATATATTATCCTCAAGGAAATTGGGAGAAAAAAATCTTCTGGCTTATTTATCCCTCATGGGGATTATCGTAGCAGCTATCTTAGCGAGAAATTCTGCCGGAACGACGTTATTTTCATTCAATGAATCTTTTGCAATCGATAATTATTCTCTATTTTTTAACTTCATCTTTCTCCTCAGCACAGGCCTTGTTATCTTAATCTCGCACAGTTACATAAAACGCGAAGAGATTAACCACGGAGAATATTATGCATTAATCTTATTCTCAACAATAGGCATGATGCTCATGGCATCCGGTGCAGACCTGTTAAATATCTATATCGGACTTGAGGTCATGTCTATTAGTATTTATATCCTGACAGGATTTAAACGCTCAAAGCTCATTTCAAATGAGGCATCTTTAAAATATTTCTTGCTGGGCGCCTTTGCCACAGGCTTTTTGTTGTACGGTATTTCTCTTGTTTATGGGTCTACAGGTGCTATTAACCTGAAACAAATTGCCGGTTTCATTGCAGATAAAGGTAGTATTTCAAATCCTTTGCTGCTTATGGGAATGGCATTAATAATCATTGGGCTTGGATTCAAAGTTGCTTCTGTGCCGTTTCACGCATGGGTGCCTGATGTTTATGAGGGTGCGCCTACAACCATCACAGCCTTTATGTCCGTAGGACCGAAGGCTGCTGCCTTCGCTGCCTTTTTACGCATTCTTATGACAGCTTTTGGATCTACTCATTATGAATGGCAAAAGATTATTTATATCCTTGCATTGCTGACTATGACTGTCGGCAATGTTGTAGCCATTGCCCAAACAAACTTGAAACGTATGCTGGCGTATTCCAGTATTGCCCATGCAGGCTATCTTCTCATTGCACTTGTGGCTGCAAACGATATGGGTGTGTCTAGTGTATTGTTCTATATCCTGGCTTACACGTTTATGAACATTGGGGCGCTTGCTGTTGTCATTATAGTAAGTCAAAAAGGTGATGAGTTTATACAGATTCATGATTTTGCAGGATTAGGATTCAAACACCCTGGTTTAGCCGTGGCTATGTCGCTCTTTATGCTTTCCATGGCAGGTATTCCACCTACTGCTGGCTTTGTGGGAAAGTTTTATATCTTCAGTGCTGCCATAAAATCAGGGTATATTGGGCTAGCTGTTATTGGTGTGATAAACTCCGTTATTTCCGTTTTTTATTATTTGCGTATTATGGTTATTATGTATATGAAAGAACCTACCAGAGACTTTAATCCCCTTACGCTCTCTCCCTTGATTGTTGTTGCTGTAGTTCTATCAGTTATCGGTACTCTGCATCTGGGTATCTTTCCATCGAAGATTATGGAAATAGCCCAGCAATCCATTCTCATACTAAAATAATCCCCCTTCCCCCGATTCAAAATTGCTTTTTGCGGTGAATGGTTATATAATTCACATAAATTTAATGTGCTTGCTGCGTTGCAGCAGAAAGGGCAGCTTTGTCCTTATTTGGATAGATTCAATAAGATTTACAAAGTTTTTTATTTTATCATACCTTACCTGATCCTGTAAATCCTGCCTAAGAGACTGTCTGGAAAGTCCGTCAAAGTGCTCCATTAGGAGCTAATAAATAAATATATGTATAGGAATTTTCACTAAGCGGGTTTGCGGTAGGGCGGATTAAGCGATAGCGAATCTGCCTTTTCTAGAAATAGTATTGGTGGATTCGGCGTAAAAACCAACGCCTTGATCCACCCTACTTATTATAGAATTACAGGCAGGGTAGATTAAGCGAAGCGAATCCACCATAGCATCCATCTACCACATACCACAGGTTTTGCGATGAAATGTATAAGACAACCTCAACCATTTGATCCTGCTTGCGTGCGCTATTGTCCGCAGCGTTCCTTTCCTGCCTATCGGCATATACCGGGAATTACTCCACATCCATTCTATGACCCTCGTGGCCATAGCTACGGTTTGCAAGAAGATACCAGGATAAATATTCAGCTCCCGGAAACATGGCGTAAGGCGGAGGATTACCTTTACGGTGTTGATCTTTATAATTTTTCATATTGGTGGGAAGCTGGTGAGGTATGGGAAGGATTATGGAAGAGAGCGGAAGGAGATTGTAAACTATTCTTACAAGGGTTGATTCAAATCTCAATCTCAGTCCTTAAGCATCATCTCCAGAAACTCACGGGACTCAGACATCTTTCCACAACCGGGCGTGATAAATTACGCCAGGTATTAAAGAGTATAAGTGATCCAAAAGGTATGTATATGGGGATTAACCTCCATGAATTCCTTATCTGCCTTGATACGTTTTTCTCACCGTTTTTTTCCTCTACTGTTTCAGAACAAACTTATTCCCGGTCGACGGTTAAGCCCTTAATTTGTTTGTACTTTTAAGGGGGTATTTTATATTAATTGCTTGACTTAAAAATATTCTGCATGTTAAATGAATACTTAGGAGTAAGGCTTTCATGTTTTATAGCAATGTTGTTGTAATTTGTGATATTTTTATTTCAAGTGTATCAGTTTACCTGAATAGAAGTTTATTATAAGAAGTACGGAAAAGATATGAGGGACACGAGAAAATATGTGGCTGAAGTGGTTACCGTGGAGATTTATCATAAAACATTGGGCGCAATCGCAAGGTTTCCTGGATCCGCTTTTGATACTTTCCCGTCTCAGTCTTTTTGCTCAGCCTTCCGAAGTCACGGTTCCCGTGGAGCTTTTGCGTGCAGGTGCAGTGTTGCATGCACGAGGCTTGATAAACAGTCAGGCAATACAGCATAATCTTGATTGGATTTGGCCTTACTGGGTAGAGCAGCAGTTTGATCCCAAAAATGAATCCTTTATCCCCAGGGCATTTTCTTTTACTCATATCAATCTCACTCATAGGAATTGGACCGCAGTAGGCATACCTGATTTTTCTGAAATACCGATTATTGATCCTCGTGGGCTGGTTACACCATTTTTTGACGGATGGTCATTGGATAGTTGGATAGTTACAGAGGATAAACAGGCTCTTTTACCATCGCGTTTACCTTCTGGATCCCAGGATTTACTATTTGAAGGAAATCTTGTTGTAGTAACAAATACTGCTTTAGGGAAGATAACCCTTGAATCAAAAGTCGAGGTTATTTCAAATACTGAAGTTCCAGTATGCCGGATCTCCCTTACTGGTTATGCAGATTCTCAAGGATGGATTGTCGTCTCCTTGCGTCCCTATAACCCAGAAGGAATAAGCTTTATTCATGATGTTGTTATCCTTCCCGATAAAAAGGGTTGGAGGATTAACCGTGAGCATAATGTCTTTTTTGGCATTCTCCCTGACCGATGGGCATTTTCTCATTATCGTACGGGGGATGTTTACCAAAATATTTTATCTGAGGACAAGAGGCATGAAGTGACGTGCGATGTTGGTATGGCTACAGCAGCGGCGCTTTTTAAAATTCAATCAGGCGGCACAAGAATGGTTACGGTTGATGTGCCACTGAAAATAGAAAAAAAGCATTTATTTGCGCCAATAAAATCACCCCATTTTACACATTGGGAGCAAAATATTCAGGAAGCTTGTGGACTTTGTATTCCTGATAAAAGATTCCAGTTTCTTTATCAGTCTGCTTTAAGGACACTTATTCTTCATTCACCCGATACCATCTATGCAGGACCATATACGTATAAACGTTTCTGGTTTCGGGATGCAGCTTTTATTTTACATGCAATGCTGTGTACCGGGTTAACGGACCGCGCAGAGAAGATTCTTGATCTATTTCCCTCTTATCAGACTACTCTGGGATATTTTCGGTCTCAGGAAGGGGAATGGGATTCCAATGGTCAGGTTTTATGGGTTATGCATCGGTTTTGTGAGTTGACCGGCAAAAAGCCTAAATCAACATGGCAAAATGCTATCCGGCATGCAGGCAGGTGGATTCACAGGAAACGTCTGTCTGTGCATATAAACGCTCCCCATGCAGGACTGCTTCCACCGGGTTTCAGCGCTGAGCATCTTGGTCCTAGTGATTACTATTATTGGGACGATTTCTGGAGTGTTTCAGGGCTAAGAGCAGCCTCACATTTGATGGATTCTTTTCATGAGTATAAGGTTGCCGAAGAATTTCTTCAGGAGGCTGATTCTTTGCTGAGTTCTGTTGAACGTAGTTTACAAATTGCAGCCAAACGTATAGGTTGTTCTTCAATGCCAGCCTCTCCATACCGGCGGATGGACAGCGGATCAATCGGTTCATTAGCTGTCGGATACCCACTGCAGCTATGGGAACCACATGATTCCCGTTTATTAAATACCGTAGAATATCTTATCAGAGAATGCCTTGTTGACGGCGGCTTTTTCCATGACATGATCCACTCTGGCATTAATCCTTATCTCACGTTACATATTGCCCAAGTACTGCTGCGAGCTGATGACTACCGTTTTTTTCATTTAATGAGCACGATAGCAGCTCTGGCAACATCAACTGGTCAATGGCCTGAGGCAATTCATCCCCGTACCCGCGGAGGGTGTATGGGTGATGGACAACATGTTTGGGCTACCGCTGAATGGATACTTATGGTAAGAAATTGTTTTGTGCGGGAGGAAGGAGAAAAACGACTCATTCTTTGTTCTGGTATCCCCCGGCAGTGGTCCAATCAGCAGACATCCCTTTCTTTTGGCCCTGCCCCAACTTCTTTCGGTACTATCTCTATTTTGATTCATTGCGATCAAAGAAAAGTCACCGTTAATTGGGATGGGATTTGGCATAAAGAAGAGCCTGTCGTTGAAATCCGGCTTGCCGGGTATCGACCAATAGCCTCTCAATCTGGAATGAGATCTGTAGAATTAATACCCATGGAGTAATGTATGAATATTCTCATGATGACAAATACCTACAAGCCCTTTATAGGTGGCGTGGAACGATCGGTGGAGATGTTTACCAACGAATACCGTAAGCGCGGTCATAGAGTGGTGATAGTTGCCCCTACGTTCAGGAATATGCCGAGAGAAGAAAAAGATGTAATTCGTGTCCCGGCTATCCAGAATTTTAACGAAACTGATTTTTCTGTGCAATTGCCTATTCCGGGAATCTTTTCCGAGCAATTAAAGGCATTTCAACCTGATATAGTACATTCGCATCATCCATACTTAATTGGTGACTCAGCTCTCAGAGTAGCTGCCAAATACAAAGTGCCTTTGATTTTTACCTTTCATACCCTGTATGAGCGATACACACACTATGTGCCAGGTGATTCTCCGGCCTTAAAGCGGTTTGTAGTAGCCTTGTCTGCAGGGTATGCAAATCTCTGTGATCGTGTTTTTGCGCCAAGTCAGAGTATCGCCGATTTATTGCGTCATCGCGGGGTGGAAACACGTATTGATATAGTTCCTACCGGTATTTATATTAAAAAGTTTGCAAAGGGAGATGGTATAAGTTTTCGAGAATCATTAGGAATCCCTCAAGATGCATTTGTTGTGGGGTTTGTAAGCAGAATTGCTCCTGAAAAGAATATTATGTTTTTAGCCCAGGCAGTAGCCTTATTTCTTAAAAAGAAAAAGAACGCTTATTTTCTTGCTATTGGCAAAGGACCCTTGGAGAATGAGATCGAGGACTTCTTTAGGCGAAATAAACTAGAGCATCGTTTCCATCATCCTGGCGCTTTAGAAAACAGAGAACTGGTAAACGCATACCATGCAATGGATGTTTTTGCCTTCGCGTCTCAAACTGAGACACAAGGATTAGTATTAACTGAGGCCATGGCTGCTGGTATACCTGTGGTAGCATTAGATGCCCCCGGAGTACGTGAGGTTCTGAATGATCGTGTGAATGGTCGTCTCTTGTTTTCTGAGAGTGAGGAGGAGTTTGCTTCTGCTTTGCAATGGGTTGCCAGTTTGTCTGATCGGGAGAAAGAAGATTTAAAAAATGCGGCACGGGAGATTGCACGATGTTTCTCGATAGACCGATGTGCTGAACATGTATTAAGTATATATAAAGCTGTTATTGATAAAGGTTACACGTATCGCAATACTGAGGACAGCGCATGGGCAAGCGTTATTCGTATGATAAAAGCAGAAACTGATTTAATCATGACTAAGGCTATCTCAGTAGGTGCAATGTTGAAAAGTGAAGAGTAACAGATTTATAGTATGTGCGTTTATCCGTATTCACCTGTGGTTAATTTACAATACATCAATTGAAGCCTTTAGGAAATATCTATGTAAGTCTTTTTTTCTCTTAGCTCGTTGTTTACCTTCAATGCCTGCGATTGTATTTAGGATGCCTTAAATCTTATCATTGTTCCCAGGTACTTTAAAACTGCTTTCTACTTCCCATCCATTGGTGACTCTGTTGAGAATCACAGCATGCTTATTATCGCTGCCTTTTCAGGATATAAGGGCGCATTCTCAGGCAAATATCCCAGGATGCTGCGTACTTTCATGGGGTTTTTCAATACATCAAATTCACCGATTTTTGCAAAAATATACTATGTGAAACTTATCAACTTGCATAAAGCAAATATAATCTGATTTATGTTCCCAAAATTATTCAAAAGACTAGAATAATTTTTCTCATGATTTTTTCTCTCTACTTTGGTAAACTTCTTACGTTTGCAAGAAAATTCTTACAGAATATGCAGATTGATCAGTTTTATCTGATATATAAGTACAGGAGCTTATATTGAGAAATTATAAGCCTGTAAGCTTATATTGATGAGGATGTTCTGAAGAGGCCTTTGTGAAAAATTCTCAGCTTTATGCAGTTATAACCGGGGACATAGTCGGGTCATCAAAGCTGCAAGCTGATCAGCGTAACCATTTATTAGCAATTCTTAAATCTTCTTTCAGAACTATCGGAAAAATTTTACCCGAAGCAGTGCATGCACCTTTTGAAATACATCGGGGGGATAGTTTTCAGGGGGTATTATCTCAGCCAGAGGTTGCTCTCCGTGCGGCTATTGTTATTCGTGTCAGTTTACGTTGTGGCTTTGAGGTAAAACAGCGTCGCTATGCGGTAGATGCGCGTGTTGCTGTGGGAATCGGGGCGATTGATTTTCTTCCTGGCGGCCGGGGGGCCGAAGGAGATGGTGAAGCATTTCGCCTTTCTGGACCAACAGTGGATACGATGAAAGGGGACAGGCGGTTGTTGGTGCGAAGTCCGTGGCAGGATGTGAATACAGAACTTGATATAGAATGTGCCTTGCTTGATGCCCTTATAAACAGATGGTCAGCCGAGCAGGCACAAGCGATATTGGGTCAAATCCGGGGTCTAACTCAAGAGGAGATTGCAAAGGAATTTGGTATCTCGCAACCAGCCGTTCGCCAACGTTTAAAGGCTGCAGGTGGATGGGCTATTGAAGAGTTATGCCTGCGATATGAGCAGCTAATCCTTGAGGCAAAAAGCACAAGGGCTTATTAATGTAGTAAAATAACGCCAGGTAGTTATATGATAAGACTCATTGTTCAAAATGATTTGGCCTTGCTTCTCCGTCTTATCGTAGCTCACTTAATTGTAGACTTTATATTTCAGACACGTTCCCTGGTAGAACATCGGTTCAAGAAAAAATGGGTTTCTCGTTGGCTCTATGTGCATGGAGCATTAGCAGGCATATTTGCATATATTTTAACCGGCGCCTGGGATGTAATTTGGCTTCCTTTCGTTATTTTTATTTCACATATAACATGCGATGGCTTGAAAGCCAGGGGAGAAGACACAGCCCGATCTTTTCTCCTGGATCAACTGGCACACGTGATCGTTATTCTTGGATGCTGGGTCTTGCTGATACAGGGCAATATATCAGAAATTGTTAAAGCTCTGTCTTCAGAGATATCAAAGGTAAAAATATGGGCTTTGGTTTTGTCCTATATAGTAGTAATTTGGCCGGCAGGTATTTGGATCGGTAAGGTTACAAAGCCTTGGAGAAAGGAAATAGAAGGACCATCTTCCCAGGGTTTGGAGAAAGCCGGGCTATGGATTGGGCGCCTGGAACGTATTTTAATACTAACGTTTGTGCTGCTAAAACACTACGAGGTTATTGGCTTTTTGGTTGCTGCAAAATCAATTTTTCGTTTTGGTGAGATTAAAGATCCGAGCCGCAGAAAAGAGACAGAATATATCTTAATAGGTACAATGATTAGCTTTGCGATAGCAATTTTTTTAGGGATATTCACACACGGGATTCTCCACGTATCGGCATTGGGAAAATAGAGAAGAGCCGCTCTTCCAGGGCTTTTTAATCGGTTTAACGCTTTATACCCCTACGGGATTATTTAAAGACTAAATTATTCCATAAAATAATTATTGGTTGAAGGGATTTCTGTTCAGCAATGTTACTAAAACGTAACATAATTCTCTCTGGTATCTTAGGTTTATTTCTTCTTTTTTTTATTGCCTCCGCTTTCCTTTATTTCTACCTGCCACGATATATTGAATCTAACATTTTACCTCAGGTTTCTAAAAAAACAGGAATACCGGTAGGGTGTAAAGTCCGCAGAATAGGTTTTACTGGTATGGACTTGGGAAGTTTACGCCTTGGCGATTCGGATAAGATCCCTGTCTCCATTAATTCAATCCAATTAGATTATTCGCCATTAAGATTATTCAAAAAGCATATCGATAGTATTATTATTGGCGGGCTTGAATTGAATTGCGAGATGGTAGATGGGAATTTTATCATTCCTGGCTTTGATTGGCAAAGGGCCTTTCCTGGAGAAACAACTCACGATACTTCAAAAGAGTCCGCCGGGGACCAGAATATTCCGTTGACCATAGGGAGCCTTAAGATTTGCAACGCAGTTCTGGTATGCCGTTATCATGGACAAAACTACCGCTTGCCGTTTGATATCTCTCTGTTTACAAAAGAAGGAAATCAGAATACCTTTGAGTGTATCTTAAGATTATATCCCCGTGATCAGGAATTAACCATCTCTTCATACATAGATATACATGCAAACAAAGCATCATTAAAATTCCATTCTCATTCTTTTCAGCTTGATAAATTTCCGGATATCGCACAGTTTATTCCAGAGCTTGTTCTGTCTGGCCTTATGAATATTAACGGGACCTCTGAAATCCAGTTAAACCCTTTTCAAATTTCCCGGTCTGCGATACTCTGTGAGTTCCATAACACCCGGATTGATTACAGAAAGATGACTGTATTAGACTCACAAAGCTCTGAACATGGCAAACTGCCTCTTTGTATTAACATCAATGCAGAAGGAGGGCTGTGGCAGGTTAATGCAACTAATATTTTTTCTCCTTATCCATTGCCGGTACAAATATCTGATGCAACTTGTAATATTCAATCTTCTCAGGAGTCTGTTGAAAGTTCCGGATATTTTACTGTTGTACTGGATCGCTCTGACAGGAACCAGCATCCCATACAATTTGCAAAACCACTCCATACCCAGGGGAGTTTTTCTGCAAAATTTACAAAGACGGGCGAATGGGAATTTGCACTTTCTCAGCAACCAAATTCTCCTGTAAATCGTTGTGAGATTAGGTATGAACCACTCGATATTATCTCAAGCATGCCAGGCGTTACTGTTTCCGGAAAAGGTGAAAAAACGAAAGGAACCGTAAATTACGCAGTACAATTGCATGATGTTGATGTTCATATATATGATCAGTATGCAACTGTGAGGATGCCCTCGGTCTCTCTCATCGGTAATACCAGGATCGATGGCAACTTTACGGAAGGAATGACAGGGATTACTGCCTTTGAAGTAAAAACCCCTAACCTGGAAATAGTAACAGAGCCTGTAGCAATAAAGATACCTGAGTTTTCTCTTCAGGGGGAGGGGCGCTACCTGCAAGATGGTTTTTTTCGTATGGATGCTATTACAAAATTTGAAAATGCAGAAGTTTTAGATGTATGGTACGATACGAAAACAACAGGAATTCGTGGAGAATTGCCTCTTCAATGGCCTTGTGAGGAATTAGGGGAAAAGGGAAAAGTATCAGCAGAAGCCGTTTATTTGAATGCAGTAAATCTTGGAACAGCCTCCGGAACGATATATCAAAAAGGATTTGGGATAATTTTTGAGGCTGAGCATACGAGCGCTCTTATAGCCGGGCTAACTCTCAATTCTCACGGCACGTTTGATTTATTTTCAGAAAATGGCTATGAATTGAACCTTGATTTTAAGATTCCTCAATTTCAATCTGATTCAGTTGATTTTGGTAATTTATTAGCTTCGGCAAAAGGGATCTCATTCGGGGGAGAGCTTGAACTTGATGGTAATTTGTTCGTTAATGCTGTAAATATGGAAGCTTCAACAAAAGTATCTCTGAGAAATTCAAGATTAGATCTCAAAGAGAAAGGGATTGCTATCGAGGGAATGAATCAAGTTCTTTCATTTCCTGATCTTTTAGAAATGCGGAGCGCCCCACATCAGCAGTTCCAATTTGAGAAATTATCCATTGGAGAGTTGGCTTTTTATAATGGCAGAGTTGAGTTTCAGATAGAATCGCCAGAATCTTTTTTTGTAGAAAATTGTGAATTTACCTGGTGTAATGGACGCGTTTTTACCCATGCAATGCAACTCTCTCTCGATAAGACAGATTACAACATTGCCCTCATTTGTGATCGTTTGAATCTTGCAGCATTGTTTGACCAGTTTGGTATTGCAAAGGCAGAAGGGAGTGGTACCGTAAGTGGGCGGTTACCTGTGAGATATGAGAGCGGGAATGTAAGCTTTGATAACGGTTTCCTGTATTCTGCGCCAGGGGATGGAGGAATAATCCATGTGGCGGGGATGAGTATTTTAGACATCGGTATTCCTCAGAATACACCTCAGTATTCACAAATTAATTTTATCAATGCGGTGTTGAAGGATTTTCATTATAATTGGGTAAAAATTTTGTTAACAACAAAAGAAGAAGATTTATTATTACAGATGAGTCTTGATGGAAAACCCATAAACCCTTTACCCTTCACTTACAATAGAAAGCTTGGGTCTTTTTCTAAACTTGAAGCAGCAAGCAAAGGAGGAATCTATAATCCAATCCATCTTGATATTAATTTTCGTCTTCCGCTCAATAAGATTATGTACTACGGCAAAAATGTTAACGATATCATGAGTATGCTACAATACTAAAGGAGATACTAAATATGGGAAAAAGGCGTAACCTTTTTTATGGAATAGTATGTTATCTGTTTCTGCAGGGATGTATTCAGACAAAACATGAAGTTGATGTGGCACCCGTTGAAATAAAACCAATTCACATTACCATCGATGTAAATGTTAAAGTTGATAAGGCCCTTGATGATTTTTTTGGCGATCTTGATAAGATAGAAAATAAGACCGGAACAGATACGGTTAATACAAAATAGAGTATACGTTAAAGCATATTATAAACAGTAAATTGTAATGAAAAAGGAGATTTATGATGAACAAAGCTAAATTTTTCACGATAGTGATGACTCTTTTTATATTTGCAACATGTATCTTCACCGGTAAAACCTATGCGGAAGACATTAAAGCCAGAATGCAGTCGCGGCTTCCTCTCATGAAGGAGTTAAAAGCAAAAGGCATAGTAGGAGAAAATAATAAGGGGTATTTGGAGTTTGTGGGAAATGTAAGGAAAGAGGAAAATGTTGTGAATGACGAAAATAGCGATCGAAGAGAAATCTATGCAGCAATTGCGGCACAACAGGGAGCAGACGCTGAAGTTGTTGGGAAACGGAGAGCTGAACAGATTGCAGGTAAAGCCGCATCCGGAGAGTGGCTTCAGGATGCAAACGGGAAATGGTATAAGAAGAGTAAATAAGACGAGTAGGTTGAATTAAGGTGCACCTATAATGATCAATCTTTACCATGGAAACACTCACGGAGTCGATGTAGGGCGAGGCTTTACAGGCTGTCCGAGAATTCAATCGACTCACAAATGCCATACTCAATATTGTTATCATGCTAATATTTTGTCAACATATAGTATAAGATTTGTCGTGTGCAAGTATTCTCAGACAGTCTGTTTAGCCTTGCTAGGCAACCCGAAATGGTCGTCCTACGGAATTGAAATTTCCCAACATTAAACACAAAGATACACGATGTTGCAATTGTAGAAACGCAAGGTGTTGAGTTTGTCGGTTGTAGGGACACAAGATGTTGCGTCTCTACCTAATCCCGTAGGGATGTCATGATTATAGAAAAAGCAGGAAAAAACCCTTCAACCCCGAAGGGGTGACATGGAATATCTGCGTTGAGATGTCATCCCTTCGGGATTGCATGCGGTATGTCCGGTTTCATCCTTTGAATACTATAGCCCCATTTCCCCGAAATTCCTTGCAGGTTCAATTTTGCGCATTGGCGTGCCCAGCGAAGGGTAGTGCTTACTAACGGGTGAAAGTTCTTTCATGGTAAAAGCCGGAAGCCATGTAGCCAGGATGGCAGGGGGTGAGGGAAACGTTACCTTCTGAAGCCCATCGACAAAGGCCGCTCTAAGGCGGGTGAGCAACTCTCCGGGTT
>NZ_SZPP01000029.1:0-41154 GCF_030263775.1 Candidatus Jettenia sp. AMX1 | reverse complement strand
TGGTACTGGCGAAAGCCGGGAGAGTAGGTCACTGCCGGAATTACTCACTCAAAGCCCATCCCCTTAACCTCATCACCTGGATGGGCTTTGCTTTTTTACACCGTATAAGCCTTAGTTATTACGCTATAATTAATATTTTTGTTCTCTATGTTATCTGAAGAAGAGAAATTTAAAGAATATCTCTTATCGAAAAAATTAAAATTTACTCCGGAAAGACAGGCAATACTCGATCGTATATTTGCAAACCATAAGCATTTTGAAGCAGATGAATTATTGGTTGATCTTAGGAATAATAATCTAAAAATATCAAAGGCTACCATTTATCGTACTCTTTCACTCCTTGTGAAAAGCGGATTGTTGAGAGAAGTGATTTTTGGTGAGAGGCATGCGCATTATGAACATGTATATGGGCATGAACATCATGATCATTTAGTATGTAATAAATGTGGAAAAATTATTGAATTTATAGAACACAGGATAGAAAAACTACAGGATGAAGTTTGTAAAAGTAAAAAATTTAAACCAGAATCTCATCGCTTACAGATACAAGGCTTGTGTGAAGATTGTAACAAAATAGAGGATTCTGCTAAAAGATAAAATATTATAAAGATAGGAGTATAGTGTATGGCTCGGGTATGTGAAATATGTGGTAAAAGAACCGAAGTGGGGAATCAGATCGAACGGAGAGGTTTGGCTAAGTGGAAAGGCGGTGTAGGAAAAAAAATCACTGGTAAGACAAGGCGAAAATTTAAGGCAAATTTACAGAGAATAAAGGCGAATATTGAAGGTTCCGTAAAGAAGGTTAAGGTATGTACCCGATGTATTGGTGCTGGAAAGGTTACGAAGGCTCTGTAAAAAGAAAATAAATAATTATTATCTATATATTTATAGTAATGGATAAAAAAGAAATTGAATATATTGCTAACCTTTCTCGGATAGAGCTTACAGAAGCTGAAAAAGAGGTTTTCATTCATCAATTGAGCAATATTTTATCTTATATTGAAAAATTAAACACTTTAGATACAGAAAATATTAAACCATTGGCACATACTATGAATGTATCCAACGTGTTTAGAGAGGACAAACCCGAATCATCAATTTCAAGAGAAGATGCCTTCATCAATGCCCCTGCCAAAATTGATGCTTTTTTTAAAGTGCCAAAGGTAATTGAATAAAGGTATTTGAAAATAAGAGAAGCATCTTTGAAACTTCTAGAATTCAACTCGTTACAAATAAAGGAAAAAATAGTATCCAGAGAATTGCATTCTGCAGATATTGTTAGACATCTATTTGAACGGATAAAAGACCTTGAGCCTGATGTTCAAGCATATATAACTACTACCGAAGAAGATGCTTTAAAAAAAGCAATAGAAATAGATAAGAAGATAGAAAATAATCAGCAGGTAGGCTTGCTTGCAGGTATTCCCATCGCAATTAAAGATAATATTTGTACAAAAAACGTACCCACTACCTGTGCCTCAAAAATTCTTAAAGATTTCATGCCTCCCTATGATGCCTTTGTTACGAAACGTCTAAAGGAAGAAGATGCCATAATTATTGGTAAGACGAATTTAGACGAATTTGCAATGGGATCATCCACAGAAAATTCTCGTTATAAGATAACACGTAATCCATGGAATGTAGACTATGTTCCTGGTGGGTCTAGTGGCGGATCTGCCGCTGCCGTAGCAGCAGATATGGCATTTATGGCCTTAGGATCTGATACAGGCGGTTCTGTCAGGCAGCCCGCTGCCCTATGTGGTATTGTGGGTGTAAAGCCAACCTATGGCAGGGTATCACGGTACGGTTTGGTTGCCTTTGGATCTTCTTTGGATCAGATCGGTACATTGACAAAGAATGTTAAAGATGCTGCGGTTCTGCTGCAGGTAATTGCAGGTTATGATCCCCGTGATTCAACTTCTCTTCAAGTTCCTGTTCCTGATTATTTAGATACTATTAATTCTGGTGTTAATGGCTTACGGATAGGTATTCCTAAGGAATACTTTACTGAAGGATTACATTCAGACGTTAATAAGGCAATAAAAGATGCCTTGAAGATATATGAGAAGCTCGGCGCAAATATTGTTTACCTGTCGCTGCCACACACTGAGTACGCTGTTGCAGTATATTATATCGTTGCAAATGCAGAGGCAAGTTCTAATTTAGCTAGGTATGATGGAGTCAGGTACGGCCACAGAACAAACAATGCACGTGGAATAATAGATATGTATAGCCGTACACGATCTGAAGGATTTGGCAGTGAAGTCAAGCGCCGCATTATGTTAGGAAATTACGCATTAAGTTCCGGATATTACGATGCATATTATTTGAAGGCATCGAAAGTAAGAACTTTGATAAAAAACGATTTTGATAATGCCTTTGAAAAAATTGATTGTATAATTTGCCCTACCTCTCCTGTGCCTGGCTTTAAAGTCGGTGAGCGTGCTAATAATCCCTTACAAATGTATCTCTCAGATATTTATACTATCCCGGCAAATCTTGCAGGTATCCCAGGAATTTCCATTCCTTGTGGATTTTCAAGTGATGGTTTACCCATTGGAATGCAGATTCTCGGAAAGCATTTTGAAGAAAAAAGATTACTACAGATTGCGTATGCCTTTGAGCAGGAAACGGATTTTCATGTGAAGAAACCTGCATTGAGAGTTCCATCAAGACAAAGATAAAATACAAGGCTATTCATTATGAAATATGAAGTTATTATAGGCCTGGAAACCCATGCAGAATTATCCACAATAACAAAGCTGTTTTGTGGATGCGGCACACAATTTGGCGTTGAGCCGAATACCCAGGTGTGTCCTGTGTGTCTCGGTATGCCAGGTATTTTACCAGTGATGAATAGGAAAGCCTTTGAATATGCACTTAAACTGGCTGTTGCATTAAGTTGTGATATTAACAGGTTCACAAATTTCGATAGAAAAAGCTATTATTATCCGGATTTACCAAAAAATTACCAAATATCCCAGAATTACTATAATTTGGGCGTAAACGGATATATGAATATTGAGGTAAATGGTAATGTTAAAAAGATTCGAATTCATAATGTCCATTTAGAAGAAGAGGCTGGCAAGCTTATTCATCCTGAGGAAATTGGCGCTGACTACAGTCTCGTTGATTTCAACAGAGCTGGTGTTCCCCTGCTTGAGATTGTATCGCATCCCGATATGCGGAATGGAGACGAAGTAGAAAGCTATATGCAGACCTTAAGAAAAATCCTCTTGTATACAGAAGTCTCCGATTGCAAGATGCAGGAAGGATCATTGAGATTTGAAGCAAGTATCTCCCTTAGGGAAAAAGGTTCTGATAAGCTCGGTAACAGAGTAGAGATAAAAAACCTTAATTCAATGAAATCCGTTATAAAAGCTATTGAGTATGAGACTGTAAGGCAGGGTAAGCTGTTAGATAAAGGAGCAACAATCGCCAGGGAAACGAGATTGTGGGATGAAGTAGCTGAAAGAAGTGAACATATGCGTTCAAAAGAAGAGGCCCAGGATTATCGGTATTTTCCTGAACCAGACCTATTACCTGTCTTGATTGATGAGAAATGGCTTCATGCAATAAAAGATACAATTCCGGAACTTCCCTTAGACAGAAAACAGAGATTTATCGGGGTATTTAAACTCTCGGATTACGATGCCGGTATTCTTACAGAAGAGAAGGTACTTGCGGACTTCTTTGAAGCATGTGTAAAAACCTTAGATCGTCCGAAAGCCTTTTCTAATTGGATTATTAATGATTTATTGAGAGAAGTAAAGGACAAAAAATTAGATACAAACAACCTGCCAGTTAAACCAAAGCAGTTGGCGGCATTAGTTGAGGTTATTGAAAAAGGTATAATCAGCAGCACAATTGCAAAAGAAGTTTTCTCTGAGATGATCCAAACTGGAAAAGCCCCTCAATCAATCATTGAAGAGAAAAAGCTAGCACAGATCAGCGACGGAAGTTTGATCGAGGCGGTGATCGCTAAAATTATAGCAAGCAATCCGGAAGCAATAGAAGACTACAAAAACGGGAAAAAGAATGCCCTTACATTTTTGGTAGGGCAAGTAATGAAAGAAACAAAAGGTAAAGCAAACCCCAAGATGGTGAATGAGCTTTTAAAGGAAAAAGTAGGTATCTGATGGGAAAGTTTCGTTTGTAATTCCCGATAAAGACATTCGGGAATTACAAACGAAACAGAGGATTGTACTTGTCTGGGTTATAGCTGTAGGATCAAAGGAATGTCTTAGAAATACTCGCAAACATGGTCAAGTGCTATGAAAACCATGATAATACCACGAACTTCATGTGCTTCTCTGTCATGATTTTTGATATTACCAGACTTATAGCGAAGTAGAAAGAAATAAACAAATTATTGAGGTATTGTTCATCAGGGCATTATGCTTGTTTTGAACACTAAACGATAGAATCGAGATGTCGCTTGTGATGTGCTATTGTTACGAAAGCGTTTCTGGCGCGTATTTGATTGTTTATAAACAATGGTGCTATTCTTATTGAGCTACCAGCCGTTTCCTACGAATACCTAATGTTAGAAAGCCGCTGCTCCTGCCTCTGCTACAGCATGATCCTGTTCTCCAGAACCACCGCTTACACCTATAGCTCCAACTATCTTACCATTGCGTTTAAGAGGGATTCCACCTGCAAATATCATGATTCGCCCATCGTTTGATGCATGTATACCAAAGAACTGACCTCCGGATTGGCAATGAGGAGCCAGATCTTTCGTAGCAACATCGAAGGCACGTGAGGTATATGCCTTCTTTATTGAAATATCAATACTTCCTATCCAGGCTTCATCCATTCGCACATGGGCTACCAGATTTCCTCCAGCATCAGCGACAGCTATATTCATAGGCTGACCAATTTCTTGAGCTTTCTTCTCTGCAGCAGTAATAACTCTTTTTGCATCATTGAGTGTAATCATATTGTTTCCTTTATATTTTTGACGGCGAGCGGATCTTTAAATTTGCTGTTTTGGACAACTTGTTTATCAACCGATTTATAATTGTGTAATGTAACTTAAGCTATCGGCTATTTCCTTTTGATTGCAATCATATCTCTTTATTATTGATTCTATTCTTTTATGCTCTTAGGAACGTTTCTGTGATATATAATCTATCAATTACACAATCATGTTTCAAGAAGAACATTAAAGTCTTGATTTTGCCGGTAAAATAATTGATAGTTTCGTAAATTTTCCCTCAATACTGTCCACCATGAGTTTACCGCCATGGTCTTTAACAATACTATAACTAATACTCAGACCTAATCCGGTTCCCTCCCCTCTTGGCTTTGTAGTAAAAAAAGATTCTATTACTTTATTCCGTATTTTAACAGGAATTCCTGTACCATGGTCATAAAAGGTTATCTTTACGTATGGCCAATTATCAAGCATTATCTCTTCGCCTAAGATCTCAAGAATTTTATTCTCATGTGTGCTTGAATATTTTTGATTTAAGGCATACCTTGCATTATGAATAGCATTTAAGAACACTTGTTGAATGAGGTGCTTGTTCGCTACAATTTCTGGTAGTCTTTGGGGAATATCGAGCCTTACTTTGATACCATCTTTTCTTAATTGTGTACCTATTAGTACCAATGTATCGGACAGTATTTCGTTTACATGGACGATCTCTTTATTTTCTTTGCAGGTAGGCCTTGCAAAGGAAAGGAGGTTATGGACGATCTTTGCTATACGATCACCTTCTTTCATAATCCGTTTGGCAAGGTCTTTTTCTTTGCTTCCTTCTGGACTTTTATTGATAAGTATTTGGGTACAGTTAATAAGGCCGGTAATGGGATTGTTGATCTCATGCGCTATACTGGCTGCGAGTTCTCCCAATGATGCCAAATGTTTGGATCGCTCGGATTCCTTTTCCAGGAGTACTTTTTCAGTGATATCCTGATTTATCCCATCCATTTTAATGGGCCTGCCGGAATCATCGAAGATAACTTCACCCTCTGAATGGATAGTGCGTTCTGTACCGTCTGGTAAAACGATACGATAGTTAATACTGTAAGGCTTTTTTTCATATAAGGCCTCATGAATAGATTTCCTTACAAATTCCTTATCGTCAGGATGGATGCGTTCCAGGAACGTATTATATGTTACGATAGATTCCTTTGGACACACACCAAAGATGTGATAATTCTCATGAGACCAATACACACTATCTTTTACGATATCCCATTCATAATTTCCTAAATGAGCTATTTGTTGTGCACGAACAAGACTAGCTTCACTCTTTTGTAAAGCAGCTTCTACCTGCTTGCGTTCCGTAATATCCGATGCAACACCGTGCAGACGTATGGTCTTATTTCCAGTTTTCTTTGCAAGAACACTATCGCGTACCCATCGAATCTCTCCATCCGGCAAAGTAATCCGGTATTCTTCCTCTGTGTGATCCAATTGTCCGGTTGTAATTTTCTTAAAAACATTGCTCAATCGATCTCTATCATCGGAATGGATCGTATTTAGCCAGTGTTCAGGTCCTTTCATATAGAATTCCGGCGGCCGGCCCGTAATTTTCTCAACTACAGGAGAGTAATAGTGGTAAGTAAATTGACTTTTCTCATTAATCTCAGCACTCCAAAGATAATCTGAGATAGAGCTCATTATTTGCCGAAGCTCTTCTTCTATCTGTTTGCGATCGGTTATATCACTTATGGCAGATTGACACAAAAAACCTCTCTTGCTATCGTGCATAGCAATACTTTCTATTGATACAGAGAATGGGGTTCCATTCTTTTTTAATAACATCAATTCACATCTCTGTTTGGTATTCGCCGATAAAACCTTTTGGACGTGGTTGAGAAGCAGAATTTTAAATTCATTTGCTATAAAAAGAGGAAATGGCTTATTCATAAGATGTTTTCTCTCTATACCTAGTAGATTGCAAAGGGTAAGGTTTGCTTCTACAATTATTCCTCTTGGATCAAGAGTTACATACCCGATAGGGGCAAAGTCGTACAGATCAACATATTTGATTCGTGATTCTTCAATTTCTTGCTGTACCTTGAGAAGCTCATTATTTTGCATTTCCAGTTCAATTTGATGTGTCTGTAATTCGTGGATTAATTTCTCAATATCGGATGCAGGCATCTTTTTAGTAGTTTCTCTATTTTTTCTGCATCGTGTCTGTTGTGCCTGTTTTTTCAGTTTACCGGTTTGTTTTATGATAGTGGATTCAGATTTTTTGTAAGGGTCATTTCTTTTATCTTTCATAATATATCTCAAGCAGAAGCTGTATCTTAGTGCAAAATAATTTTAGAACTGATACTATCTCAAAGGGATATATTGTTTGATTGTATTGAAGAAAAAACTAAAATTAGTATCTAGCATGGCTCTAAAATATCTTTGTAAAATACTTACTAAATTACCTATTGATTATATCAGGAATATTCTGTTACAGGTAATTGTTTTTTTTTTTTTTTTGAATTTCGTAAGTAATTAATATGTAAATATTTATGTATTTTAATAATAACTATTTTGTAATTGTTGTTAAAAAATAATTGAGACTAAGCAAAGTTTGTACGCTTTACAGTATGGGTTGTGAATTGTGTAAAACTTGGATTGCCTTTTGTTAATTCCTTAAGCAGGGAATATTTGAAGGTGGTTTTTCGTTTAATATTGAATAATTATTTTTGTATAATATTACATTTTATAGAGGTAAAGAAGATAATAATTGTATGGAATCTCTCTGTTTTATTTAACTTGATTGGCGTATAGATGAAATTAAAGGATGAGATGCGAAGCCAGGTTCTGTCGAAGGTAAAGAAGATCGTTATCAAGATAGGGACAGGAGTTTTGACTACTGATAATGGATATTTGGATAAGGAGCAGATCAAGGGCCTGGCAGGGCAGGTTGTAGAATTAAAGAAGATGGGATACCGTGTGGTGGTGGTAAGCTCCGGGGCGATTGGCTCTGGAATGGGGGAGCTCGGTATCGGGAAGAGGCCAGGTACACTGCCAGAGCTACAGGCGGTAGCTGCAATTGGTCAGAGTAAATTGATTAGTATGTACGATGCGTGTTTTAAACTCCACGGTTACCATGCAGCTCAAATACTCCTTACCCGTGAAGATTTTGAAGACAGGCAAAGGTATTTGAACACCTGCAATACGATTCATACACTATTTCAACTCAATGCCATCCCTGTAGTAAATGAGAACGATACCATTTCTGTGGAAGAAATCAAGTTTGGCGATAATGACGCGCTCTCTGCAATGGTCACAAATCTCCTGAATGCAGAATTACTTATCATCCTCTCCTCTGTTGATGGGCTCTATGACAGATGTCCAACAGCGAAAAATAAAGCAACGGTTATTCCCGTTGTAGAAGATGTTTCTGATGAGATTAAACAATTGGCATTTAACTCAAAAACACAAAGAGGCGTGGGGGGAATGCAGACGAAGTTAGAAGCTGTATCTGTTGTAGTAAAAGCGGGAGAAGCGGTGATTATCGCAAATGGGAGAACGGATAAGGTATTAAAAAGGATTGTGCAGGGTGAGGATATGGGCACCTTGTTTCTCCCGAAAAAGGAAAAGCTTGCAAACCGTAAGAGATGGATCGGTTTTACTATAAAGCCAAAAGGTAAAATCTATGTTGATGATGGAGCGATGAGTGCCTTAACCGAAAAAGGGAAGAGCTTGCTTGCTACGGGCATCGTATCGGTAGAGGGTGCTTTTGATAAAGGAGATACTATTTCTATTTGTAAAAAAGGGGATGGAGCGATATTTGCTAAAGGCCTGACAAACTATTCTTCTAAGGAGATTGAAAAGATTAAGGGATGTAGTACGTCTTCTATTACTAAAATACTTGGTTATAAACTCTATGATGAGATTATTCATCGGGATAATATGGTAATTTTGTAAATAGATTTGGATATATTGGACTCAGATGAACACAGATAGACGCGGATTGTTAAGATGCTTTTTATCTGTGTTTATCTGTGTCCTATGTAACTAGAACCCGGGGCAAATTTCTAATTGTTTCTCAATCTCCTCAATCATAGCAATATACTTCTCATGAACGCCGGTCTCAATATCATTTTTCTCCAAGGCCTCAAATTTGTTTTTTAATAATATTTGCTCATCATGAGTTAATACCTTATTTACCCAGGGGAAGAGAACTTTTTCCTCTGTTTGAATATGTTTCCTGGTATGTTTGATATAGGCATAGGCAATTTTGGTGAGCTTCTTTTTTGCCTTTTTACCGAGATAAAGATTGTTGAGTGATAGAGACAGATCCCGTATTTTGTCACGCGAAGTTACATGCTCCATAAGCAACCGTCCCAAAAGATCTTTTTTTTTCCCTTCTTCTTTGTCCTTCATAAGTGGAAACAGTATCTTGTCTTCTTTCTCTTGATGGCATTTGTCCGAAAACTCTTTAATAATTTCTATAATATTACTAAACGTTTTCTGAGAAACCGGCTCACCCTTATCGAGGCAATGGGAGGCTTTTTCCAGGATGTGGAGTACTCTTCTTATCGTCTCAAACTCCTGGTGTAACATCTCTGTCGCAAGTAAGCTCTGGTCAACCGCAGATGTATTGTGTTGATATGTGCTGTA
Organism: Candidatus Jettenia sp. AMX1; assembly: GCF_030263775.1. Classification (NCBI taxonomy): domain Bacteria; kingdom Pseudomonadati; phylum Planctomycetota; class Candidatus Brocadiia; order Candidatus Brocadiales; family Candidatus Brocadiaceae; genus Candidatus Jettenia; species Candidatus Jettenia sp. AMX1. Next base: position 31,568 of record NZ_SZPP01000029.1, on the reverse strand, counting down.
TGCGGATGAGATATACGGAGAAAGATAGGTACAAGGAATAAGAACAATTATGATAAAAATTTTTTTCATAAAATTACTATTTTATGGTAAAAGTAATGCTTCTGCGAGGCGGAGATCCTCAGGCGTTGTAATTTTAATATTTTCATCTGAACCGGGGACGATACAGACAGGATAGCCTGCTTTTTCCACCATTTCAGCGTCATCCGTAAACTCTCTCTCTGAATTTTTAAACTCGTGAAATACCTTGAGAATGAGATGCTTCTCAAACCCCTGGGGGGTTTGAGCCATCCATAAGCTGCTTCTCGGTACAGTCCGTTGGATGAATAAATCATTTCCTGTTTCTTTAACGGTCGCTTTCATGGGCGCTGCAAGGATAGCCGCCCGTGATTCTCTTACTTTTTCTATAACGGCTTCAATATGCTCTTTTCTCACCAGAGGTCTTACAATATCATGAATAAGTATAATCCCGGCATCTGCTGCTACCTGGCAAAGCCCATGATAGACACTATCCTGACGTCTTTTGCCGCCAGGAATAATTTTTTTAACCTTATAAGTATCCAGAACCGTTTTCCATTGCTCACAGAGCAATTTTATTTCAGTCTCACCGATAACAAAAATAATTTCACTAACGGTATTGACTTGTGAAAAACGTTCAATAGTATGGAGGAATATTGGCTTACCACAGAGCTGTAAAAATGGCTTTTTGACAGATCCACCCATCCGTAACCCAAGACCTGCTCCCACTAAAATTGCTGACACTTTCATATTCAAACCCTCTCGTATGGATAGAACAGCTTCTTGTATTCATCCTGCGCAAAACGATCTGTCATTCCTGCGATATAATCGCAAACACCTTGATAAAGCCCGGCTTTTTCTATCCATTTTTGATATTCAAGAGGAAGCTGTTTCGGGTTTTTGATAAAAGCGGTGAATAGTTCTTCCAAAAAACGCTTTGCTTTATCTGCCATTCGGGCTACCCGGTAGTGTTGGTACACATTTCTGAAGAGAAACTGTTGAAGTTTCTTCTTTTGCTCGGATAGCAATGGGGAGAAGGATACAATGGTGCCCGGGTACTTTCTTACATCCTGGATGCACTGTATACCCTCATGCTTAATTCTGGATACCGTGTTTTCCAGAAGATCAATAACCTCAATATTAATCAGGGCTTTAATGGTTTGCGCGATTAATACATCATGATCGTGGATGGTATATTCTTGTTTGACTTTTTTTTGTGTTTCCCGCCATAATTCGACCGATAGCAGCTCATCATGAGTAATAATGCCTGCCTTCAAACTGTCATCGAGATCGTGGTTATCATAAGCAATGGAATCTGCTTTATCCACAATTTGCGCTTCAAGTAACGGTTGCTCATTGGTATTATATTCTGCTGAAACCGAGGTATTATCGTAAGGAGATTTATGCTTTACGATGGATTCCTTTAACTCCCATGATAAATTTAATCCCGGAAAGTCCGGATATTTTTGTTCAAGGATATCAACAACGCGAAGTCCGTGAAGGTTGTGTTCAAACCCTCCATGTCCTTCCATCAACTTTTTCAAGGCGTCTTCACCTGAATGCCCAAAAGGGGTATGGCCAAGATCATGCGCAAGTGCGATAGCCTCTGCAAGATCCTCATTGAGATTCAAAGCCCGGGCAATGGTTCGTGCAATTTGTGAAACCTCAATGGTATGGGTTAACCGGGTCCGGTAATAATCTCCTTCGTGATTTACAAAAACCTGAGTTTTATACTCAAGGCGCCTGAATGCTGTAGAATGGATAATACGATCCCGGTCCCGTTGATAGATACCGCGATAATAGTGCTCCTTCTCCGGATATTTTCTGCCCCTGGAATCCTTACTTTTCATGGCATAAGGGGCAAGATCACGTTCTTCTCTGGATTCAATTTCTTCCCGTGTCAACATACAAGTAATTTACCAATATTTTTTGAATTCTTTATGGACATCTTCCAGAGATTGTGGGATAACCTTTACGTCTGAAATGACAGGCATAAAATTGGTATCACCTCCCCATCGGGGTACGATATGGAGATGAAAATGTCCAGCAAGACCTGCCCCCGCTGATTTCCCCAAATTTATACCGATATTGAATCCTTCTGGTTTCATTATTTTCATAAGGGTTTCTTTCATATCCCTTGTCAATTTCATAATCTCCAGCATTTCTTCATCGGTAAGATCGGAAATATCTGCTTTATGCTTGTTGGGCGTAATCATCAGGTGCCCACTGTTGTATGGGTATCTGTTAAGGATGCAGAAACACTCCTTACCCCGATAAATAACGAGATGTTTCTTATCCTGATTATCCTGAAATGCGTTACATAAGAAACAACCGTTTTCTTGAGAAGATTCTTGTATATATGCTATGCGCCAGGGCGCCCAAATATTCTTCATTTTTTATAACTCTCTTATACAGTAAATAAATTGCCAAAGGCAATCTGATCAGGTGAATAATTGCAGGAATTCATGCGGTTGAAATTATTACCTTGTCCATGGATAATCATATTCTCTCAGGAACATCCGGTACAGGTGGAAGCAGTGCAACTACCACAACTGCTGGAATCACCGTTTCCGTCACTACCCGAAGACATTCCAAACAGGGAGAACAACTTATGGATATGATTACTCTGACAGGATGGACAAAAGAGCTCTTTCTGTTCGGATGCACTCCGGAAATATTCGTCAAACTTTGTATTGCACTGGTTGCATTGAAATTCGTATATTGGCATAGTAATTACTCCTTTACATGACCAGACATTATTTAATAGATTGCATCTTTACGGGCGATAGGTTTTTGATTGGCATCTTTCGGTTTTTTGCCTTTGGTGTTAAAATCTGTTAGTCTCTGCTCGCTGGTGGGGAAATTATTCCCTAAATAAGATTGGCGCGCAATGGGATTGCTTAAGATTTCCTGTGTAGTGCCGCTGGCAACGACAGTACCCGCGTTGATAATATAAGAGCGCGTTGTGATACTAAGGGCTTCACGGACGTTATGGTCGGTTATCAGTAAGCCAATGCCTTTGCTCTTTAATCGTAAAAGGATATCCTGTACCTCATTTACTGCAATAGGATCAACGCCGGTGAATGGTTCATCTAAAAGAATCATAACCGGAGAACTGGCAAGCGCCCGTGCAATTTCCAACCGCCTTCTTTCTCCGCCCGAAAGGGTACATGCTTTATTTTTTGATAATGGCTTCAGATTAAATTCGGTAAGTAATTCTATCAGTCGCCTGTATTTTTCGTCAGAATTGTATCGATGTGTTTCAAGGATAGCAAGGATATTTTCCTCTACCGTTAAACGTTGGAAGACAGATGTTTCCTGGCATAGATAGCCCATCCCTTTCCGGGCGCGGAGATATATGGGAGAATCAGTGATATCCTCATTCCGGAAGATAACCCGTCCGCTATCTGGCTGAATAGTACCGATAATCATATTGAATGAGGTGCTCTTTCCCGCTCCGTTTTGACCAAGTAATCCTACAATTTCCCCATCATTGATTTCAAAACTAACCTGATTGACGACAACACGTTTGCCGTATGATTTTGTTAAACCTTCTGCCCTTAATAAATTCATAATAAACCTTTAGCTATAACCTTTAATCCCCGGGCCATAAAGGCTGTATAAAGAAGGCATTTATGCCTCCGGGTGTTTGCTTTTCTGAGTTAAGACTATTTTATAAACTCGATAGTATCCAGCGGCCAGAATACAAAGAATGCTTTTCCAACGATATTTTCCTCCGGAACAAACTTCCACACACGGCTGTCGTTACTGTTCCTGCTATTATCACCAAGCATAAAATAATCCTTTTCTCCCAACTGGATTGGTTGTTCTGTTCCCCATGCATCAGGAGAAAGATTGGTATAATAAATATCGTGAAAGATTTTGATATTTTCAAAAGTTGCGTGTACGTGACCACCGCCAAAATGAATTCGGCTTACATCAAATGGACGCGGCGCCGGTACCGTTCCATCGTCATTATCAAAAGAGAAAACTTCTTTATCATCTATCCGGAGAGAAACAATACGGTCGACATGGGAAAACTCTATCGTATGTTTTTGTCCTGTTTGTAAATGGATATCCTTTTCCAGGACAACGTTTCCTGATTTTGTAAGGCGACCTTTTTTATCCACATCGCTGGTTGGGATAATAGCGGTAAATACATCCTGGTTTCTTTCCAGGGCAAGCTCCAGATAATGAGATCCTTTTGATGGTGTTACATCAAAGCTGATCTTTATATCCCCCATCTCACTATTACTGCCCCTGTTGTAACCATTTTGGTCAGAAATTTTCCGCCCAAACGTTACCATAGATACCGGTGAATTTCCATCTGAAATAGTATTCAGAGTGAGCGATTCTTTATCGATCTTCCACGCTTTGCTATCGGCTATCCATAGTGGGTTAACTTCGTCTTTTGCCGGATAATGGCTATTGTAGACAGGCAACCACAGGGTGTCCTGTACTTTTTGGGGTTTTCTTTGTATCCTATCGTTGATATAGATATCGCCGTTAATAATCTGCAGTTTCTCCCCTGGTAAACCAACAAGTCTTTTAATATAATTTTTCTTCTTTTTTGAAAACCGTGTTGAACCGCATCGGGGACAGCGCAGTCCCTCACTCCATTCCGTATCGGGCAGTTGTGTATAACACCCTTTGCACGTAAGGTCATACAAAGGATAGATAAATACCATAACATCCCAACGTTCTGGATTTTTAAATTTATACCAGAATTTATTAACAAGAATCCTGTTCCCGCCATGAAGTACACGATTCGATAAATCTGACCAGGGAATGGTAATTTGGCATTTTGGACATGTTCCCTTCCTCCATAGCCATGCAGGCCAATTGTACCGGATTCTATCGTTACAAGCACTACAATACATAGAGATATTCGTCTCAGCCTGGCAATTAGGACATAGAGCGATTTCCGTATTACGGTCTGCATAAAAGAACCAGCCGCAATTTGGACATTTTACATCTTTGTGTTCGCCCAGTAAGGTGGGCGCCATAGAGCCTGTTGGGATTTTAAATGCTTCTATTACAAAATAGCGGATGGCAAAGGCGAGCGCAATGGCAATCGCTATGGATTCAATATTTTCCCGTAATTTGCCTTTCCGTTTTTTCCCCTTATCATCTGCCGTAGATGTTGTTTGTTTTTCTTTTATATTAGCCACTCTGTACCTCATGAGTATTGTTAAATTTAACCACAGAGAACGCAGAAAATAGAGATATCCTGTTATTCATCAACAGACAATACCGATAAAAATGCTTTTTGTGGAATTTCTACGTTACCTACGGATTTCATCCTCTTTTTACCTTCTTTCTGTTTTTCCAAAAGCTTTCGTTTCCTGGTAATATCACCACCATAACACTTAGCGGTAACATTCTTTGCAATCGGGCGGATTGATTCTCTTGCAATAATCCTGCTTCCTATTGCTGCCTGCAGTACGACCTCGAAGAGGTGCCGTGAAATCTCATTCTTGAGTTTTTTTACTAATTTTCGGCCTTTCATGTCTGCATCCTTTCTATGCACGATTGTCGAAAGGGCGTCTACCCGTTTTCCAGATACAAGGATGTCCAATTTTACAAGATCTGCGTGCTCGTATCCGATAAAATCGTAGTCCAATGTTCCATAACCTCTGGTGGCAGATTTCATCTTGTCAAAGAAATCAAAAATGATTTCAGATAAGGGGAGTTCATAGGTAAGAATTGCGCGTTTTTCACTCAGATATTCAGTGCCTTTGTATTTTCCTCTGCGCGCCTCGGCCAGTTGCATAATGGCTCCTAAGTATTCAGTTGGCAAGACAAAGCTGGCGCGTACTATCGGCTCCCGAAATTCCTCAATTTCATTTACTGGAGGTACTTTTTCGGGATTATCAACCTTAACTATCTCTTTATTTATTTTTAATATCTCATAGGTTACGTTTGGTGCAGTTTGTACTATATTAATGTTGCTCTCGCGTTCCAGGCGTTCCTGGACAATTTCCATATGCAAAAGCCCAAGGAATCCGCATCTGAACCCGAATCCGAGGGCTTGTGATGTTTCCGGCTCAAAGGTAAATGACGAATCGTTCAGGCTCAGTCGCTCTAATGCTTCGCGAAGCAGATGAAAATCGGCATTATTTGCCGGGTAAATACCACAATATACCATGGGTATCGGCGGCCGGTATCCTGGCAATGCTTCTGCCGCTCTTTCTCTCGCATGAGTAACCGTATCTCCTACCTTGACGTCCCGGATGGATTTAATATTAGCAATGCAATAGCCTACTTCCCCGGCGGAAAGGCCGTCTTTGGCTACCATTTTGGGTTTGAATACACCTACCTCTTCCACCTTAAAAGAACGGTTTGTTTTCATCATATATATCTCATCACCCACCTTGATAGAACCATCAAAGATGCGGAGGTAAATAATAACACCACGATATTCATCGTATACCGAATCAAAGATCAGCGCCTTTAATGGCGCATCTGAGCTATCTTTTGGCGGCGGGATATGTTTGATAATGGCGTCAAAGATTTCGTCAATACCAGCTCCTGTCTTTGCGCTAACCATGAATGCTTCTTCCGGAGAAATGCCTAACGTTTTTTCCATTTCGGTAAGCACATCGTAGGGCCGGGATTGTGGCAGATCGATCTTACTGATAACCGGGATAATTGCCAAATTGTGTTCCATCGCAAGATAGGCGTTCGCAACAGTCTGGGCCTCTACGCCCTGTGAGGCATCCACGAGAAGAAGAGCGCCTTCGCAGGCGCCCAGGCTTCTGGAGACTTCATAACTAAAATCTACATGGCCTGGCGTATCTATGAGGTTTAAATTATACTCCTGACCGTTCCTTACAAGTTTTAGTGCAACCGCACTTGCCTTAATGGTGATGCCGCGTTCGCGTTCCAAATCCATATCATCAAGCATCTGGTGACGAAACTCTCTGGAGGTAATAGTATGTGTCTTTTCCAGAAGACGATCTGCCAGGGTAGATTTTCCATGGTCAATATGTGCAATTATACAGAAATTTCTAATTCTTTCAGTAGACATCCTGCCGCTCCAATAATTCCCGCATCATTTCCAAGTTGTGAAAATACAATTTTTGTATCTTTATACGAGGCCTCGAAGGCCTTTTGCTTTGTTAACTGTCTGACGGGCTCCATCAGTAATTCTCCCGAAGCTGCCATTCCTCCCGCTAATACAATTACCTCGGGATTTACTATATGCATAATATTTACAAGGGCAATACCGAGGTACTGTCCTGTTTCTTTGATAATATCCAAAGATGCTTTATCGCCCTGTAAGGCTGCATCATTGATCATCTTTGCCGTTATTTCATCTGAATTTTTGAGTAATGATACGGCACCGCTCTTTAATAACTCCTTAAAACGCCGCACCATGGCCGTAGCCGAGGCATATGCCTCGATACATCCGTAGTTGCCACAATTGCATTTTCTTCCGTCCTTCTGAATTACCATATGGCCAATTTCACCAGCCACGTTATTAGCGCCGCGCCAAAGTTTGTTATCTATAATAATGCCGCCTCCGATACCTGTACCAAGAGTTATCATTACTACTGAACTGGCTTCCCGGGCTGCCCCTACCCACTTCTCACCCCATGCGGCTGCGTTCGCATCATTTTCCAGCACACAGGGAACAACAAACCGTTTTGTTATCATTTCTTTAATGGGTATATTACGCCATTGTGGTAAGTTTGGTGAAAATAGAATAGTTTCACCTCTTTTATCAATGAGGCCGGGAGAGCCAAGCCCGATACCCACAATATCGGATGTTTTTACCTGAGCTATCATGATAATATCATGAATGAGTTTAAATATTTGGTCGGAAATTGTTTGAGGATCGGCATTATAATGAGTTTTTATTGAGAGCCTGGAGTGAATTTTCCCTTTTTTATCTACAATACCTGCCTTTAAATTCGTACCTCCCAGGTCAACGCCAATAACGTAGTTACTCATGTTACCAATCCTCATGAATCCGCACTCTTTTATTTATTTTACACAAGCTAAAAATTCTAACAAAAGTATTGTTTTAAGTCAACTTATATACAGGTATAGAGGATAGCAGGCATTAAGTAATAGAAAATCTTACATTTTGATTTCTCAAACCATAAAACAATTCCTTGCCTGTCTATGGATGATTTTATACAATAAATGACTATGAACATTTCTATTTTCATGAGTCGCTGTCAAAGGCAGCTTAAATGTAACAATAGGGTTTTTACGTGCTTAGATTAAGATTTCATGGCAGGGGTGGTCAGGGGGCAAAGATCGCGAGCAGGATCCTTGGCACTGCTGCTTTTTTTGAAGGGTACTGTGCCCAGGACTTTCCGCTCTATGGTGCAGAACGGAGAGGTGCGCCGATATCTGCCTTCACCCGCATATCGAAAGAACCCATTCTGGAGCGTGGTGTAATAGCAGAACCAGATAGTGTGTTTGTGCTGGATGAAACCCTCCTTGACGATCCCCATGCGCATCCTTTATCAGGGCTTGAAGAGCATGGTATTGTTTTTGTTAATACCGCTCGCAGTGCAGCAGAATTGAAGGATACGTATAAAATTCCTGTGCACGTTATTACCTTAGATATAACAAAAATCAGCTTAAAGATGCTGGGGAAACCTATTCTTAGCGCCCTGGCAGGAGGAATTGCCGCAAGGATTGTTAATCTTGGAGAAGATTCCCTAAAAAAGTCCATTGAAAAGGAACTGTCGGAGATTGTAACAGAGAAAGAGTTTTTACTCAAGAACAAAGAAGCATCACAGTACTGTTTTCATGCTATAAAGCCTGTCGAAATAAAGATTGCTAAAGGTATTCACAAAGCAAACCCAGTTATCGCAGTTCCTTTTGAAACAGCCCTTATTTCTAGTCCTGCCATATATGCTACGGGAAATACCCCTTTACGGAAAACAGGTAACTGGAGGGTATTTAAGCCTGTCTGGAACTACGATATCTGTACTAAATGTATGGTCTGTGTAGTCCGATGTCCCGATGCCTGTATTTCTGTGAATGAGAATGGCTATCCATATACTGATTACGATAATTGTAAAGGATGTATGATATGTGTTGAGGAATGTCCGGTAAAAGCAATAGAGAGCGTGCGGGAAGTCCGTGCGTGGTAAGTTTATATACTCATTATTTTTGTGAAAGACAAGAACCATCTGACTGAAATTTACCTGGGGAAGTTATTGTGGCAATGATAAAGGAAATGCTTACAGGTAATGCTGCGGTTGCCTGGGGTGTTAGATTGGCAGAAGTTGATTATATTCCCGCATATCCGATAACACCGCAGACAGAGATTATTGAGACGCTGGCAAGGTGGATATCCAATGGAGATATGGATGCCAGGTTTGTAACCCTGGACTCGGAGCATTCCATGATTACAGCAGCGGGCGCTGCTTCTGCTACAGGGGTGAGGGTCTTTACGGCAACATCGAGTCAGGGACTGCTGTATGGATTTGAGATGCTCTATACGGTAGCAGGATGGCGCGTTCCTCTGGTAATGGTAAATGTATCAAGGGCTTTATCCTCCCCGATAACCCTTGAACCTGATCATAATGATATCCTTGCTGCAAGGGATGCCGGATTTTTACAGATCCACTGTGAGACCTGTCAGGAGGTGTTAGATTCGGTCTTGATAGCATACCGGTTAGCAGAGGATGAGCGTGTCCTTTTGCCAGTACTTGTTAATATGGATGGGTTTCACCTCTCCTTTACGAGAGAACCGGTAGAGGCGCCTGATAGAGAACAGGTGGTAAGGTTCCTGCCGCCATATCAACCTAAACACGCATTTTTCAAGGCAAGTCAACCAATGGCACAGGGAACGGCAGTTATTGGCGGTTCCGGATATTCTTATTTTAAATATCAGATGCATTTGGCTAGTATGGGCGCATTAGATGTTTATAGAGAGGTATCAGAAGAGTTCGGGAGGCTTTTTGGGAGAAGTTACAATACTACTGAAGGCTATATGACCGATGATGCGGAATATATTCTGATCATGACCAACTCATTTTCAACCCTTGGGAAGGCCGCTGTAAAGAGGGCGCGGGAAAAAGGTGTTAAAGCCGGGCTTTTGAGGTTGAGACTTCTAAGACCGTTCCCGGAATTGTGCATAAAGGGGGCGATAAGAAAAGCAAAAGCTGTAGCTATTGTAGACCAGAATATCAGTGTAGGGAAGGGCGGTATCTTGTATTCAGAAATTTCCAGCGTCATGTATAATGAAAAAGAACGACCTCTCTTGTTGTCGTTTATTGGCGGGCTTGGAGGAAAAACTCTTAGTTCTGAGGAGTTTGAGTTTATCTTTGACCGTATGATTGAGGCGGTCGGTACAGGAGCAGGTAAAGTTCCTTACCTTCTTTATACAGAAATGGAATGGAAGGAGATGAAGAAATTGAAGAACGTTGCCGGGAAGGGGACTGAAAACGATAATAATTATCACGGAGAAACGCGCAATACATAGAACACGGAAAGAATACTATATTTGTTCCTTAAATTTATGAATATAACAACGATAAAATCCATAAAAGATATTCCTCAAGAGGAAAACCTTTCTCCAGGCACTCCTACCTGTGCAGGATGTGGAGGGCTTTTATCCCTGAGGCATTGTTTGAAGGTATTGGGGGAAAATATTGTTGTCGTAAACGCCGCAGGCTGTTTTACTTTACTTGCTGTTTATCCGTTTACCCCTTTTAAAAGTTCCTGGCTTTACACAGCAATGGCCTGTGCTCCGGCCGGAGCGCAAGGTATAAGAGACGCCCTGGATATACTGATAAGGAAGGGGCGGCTTGATTTGAAAGAAAATGTAAAGGTAGTTGTATTGACAGGTGACGGAGTTGCTTACGATATCGGTCTTGCATCCACATCGGGAGCCCTCTACCGTAACCTCGATTTTTATTATATATGCTCTGATAACGAGGCGTATGGAAACACAGGTTTCCAATCGTCCGGAGCAACACCCTTTGCATCAAAGACCGGAACTACACCGATAGGGAGAATAAGCCCAACAGGGTTAGAACTTCCGAAGAAGAATCTCTTTGAGATATGGAGGAGCCATACACCACCCTATCTTGCTACCATTTCTCCCGCTCATCCTGTTGACCTGATCAATAAGTTTAAAAAAGCAGAGCAGTATAAGGGACCAAAACTCTTCATAAACCTTTCTCCTTGTCCTGCCGGATGGGTAACAGATCCATCACATTCTGCTAAATTTGCAAGGTTAGCTGTCGATACAGGTATCTGGGCTTTAAAAGAGGCAATCTACGGTGAAGTAAAGCATACGGTTGTTCCGAAAAGTTTTAGGCCTGTTGAAGAATATTTAAAGGGACAAGGGAGATTTGCGCATCTTTTTAAGCCTGTAAGACAAGAGGAGACACTCAAGAGAGTACAAGAAATGGTTGATCAGTACTGGGATAATGCTCGTAGCAGTGAATCACGAAAGAGATAATCCATCGTTTAAAGCAAGCTCATCCTAACGTTGAATAAAATAGAATGCACGAACAAAAATCATCTCTGCTTAAAGCTTGCAGGGATAAGGTTTATCCATGCCACTCTGTCTCTTGACGGAAATAAGAGATAGGAGCAATGTGAGCTTGTGCAGAAAGATATAACCGTACCAAATGTTTCAGTTCAATCGGGGACGATTGCTTTATCTGTAGTAAAAAATATAAGTTGAGCAGGTATAAGATACCTATATTTTCCGAATCAGAGGCATTATCCGCTCTTTAAATTGCTTTAATGCATCCGCACGGTGGCTAATCATATTCTTAATTGAAGAGTGCAGTTCTCCAAAGGTTTGATGGTATTGAGGTACATAAAAAATAGGGTCGTATCCAAATCCTCTTTTTCCTTTTGGTTCTTCGGTAATGAAACCCTCACAACGGCCTTCTACCACAAAGAATAATTCGTGTGGACTTGCAAGGGCAATAGTACAGACAAACCTTGCCGTACGCCTTTCTTTTGGCACTCCCTTTAATTCTGATAATACTTTTTCTCTATTCTTTTCGTCGGTAGCATTTGGACCGGCGTACCTGCATGAGAAGACGCCAGGACGGCCATTGAGCGCATCAATCTGAAGTCCGGAATCATCTGCCATTACCCATGTATTACAGGCCTTTGCCAAAATGGTTGCTTTTTTCACTGCGTTTTCCTGAAAGGTATTTTTGTCTTCTTCTACCGTTGGAAGAAAAGGAAAATCCTCAATATCCCGAAATAAAATTCCGGGAATGTTTTTAAGGATATCCAGGATCTCTATTCTCTTATTTTTATTTTGTGTAGCAATGAGTATAGTTTTTTTATGAATATCGTTTGTAATTGATGTCATATTTCCACTCTCTCTTCTAATACCTTTTTTTGAATTTCAGTAATCTTGCAAATACCTTTTTTTGCCATCTTCAACATTTCAGCCAATTGTTCATCGTCAAAGGAATATTCTTCCCCAGTACCTTGAATTTCAATAAATTTACCCTTACCGGTCATTACAATATTCATGTCAACCTGAGCAGCAGCATCTTCTGCATAACAGAGGTCTAAGAGAACCACGTTATTTACAATTCCCACACTTACCGCAGCAATACTGCTCAAGACAGGATTTTCCTGAATCATGTTTTTACCTTTTAACCATTGAATAGCGTCCATTAATGCTATATAACTACCCGTAATGGCTGCAGTGCGTGTGCCTCCATCTGCCTGGATGACATCACAATCGATCCATATCGTTCGCTCTTTCAATACAGCAAGATCGATAATAGAACGTAACGAACGGCCAATGAACCTTTGGATTTCATGTGTTCTGCCAATTACTTTTCCTTTGGTAGATTCCCTGGGAACCCTGACGGGGGTGGACCCCGGGAGCAATGAATATTCTGCTGTAATCCAGCCTTCACCGGTGTTTTTTATATGCGGAGGAACACTTTCTTCAACCGATGCGCTACAGAGAACCTTGGTATTTCCTGTTTCAATCAGTACAGAACCAGGCGCGTATTTCGTAAAGCGCCTTTTCATGGTTATTGGACGTAACTCATCTTGTTCACGGTTATCGACTCTCATATTAGAAATATCTCATCTCTCTATCTTTCATAAATTCTCTGTACGAAATCCAATTCGTACTCCAAAGCATTTCAGAGAACAACCTGCCGATGGTTTATTATTTTTCATGAAATTTCTTGTAGTTCCATGATAAACTCCTCTTATCTGCGCAGCAGGAGCTTCAAAAGCGCCTTTTCCAGATGAAGTCTGTTTTCAGCCTGATCATATACAATAGAATGCTGACCATCAATAACTTCATCAGTTATTTCTTCTCCCCGATGAGCCGGCAGGCAATGCATTACCTTGACATCGTCTTTTGCCACCTTTAAAAGATCACTATTGATTTGAAAGCCCTTAAAGGCTTGTTTTCGTATTTGCGCTTCAGCTTCTTGCCCCATGCTAACCCAGGTATCTGTATAGAGTATATTCGCATTCTCAGCAGCTTCTTTGGGGTCCTGGTAGAGATGCAGTATATCGCTCCTATCGGTCATCTGTTTCACTTGAGAAGTAAAATCTGATGTAAGCTCATATCCTTTTGGAGAGGCAATATGGAACGGGATACCAAGCTTTGCACTGATCTGTGCCAGAGAGCGTGCAACATTATTCCCATCCCCGATAAAGACTATCTTTATATTGGTATAGGCGCCAAATTTTTCCTGAATAGTATACAGATCACTGAGCGCCTGGCATGGATGAAGATAATCCGATAAAGCATTAATAACAGGTACGGTAGCATACCGGGCAAGTTCCTGAATTACTTCCTGACTAAAGGTGCGGATAACAATGCCATCTACATATCGTGATAGCACCCTGGCGCCGTCTTTTACCGTCTCCCTTTTTCCCAGATTGATATCATTTTGGGTCAGATAGATAGGATGACCACCGAGTTGTACCATTGCTACTTCAAAAGAAACGCGCGTGCGCATGGAACTCTTCTCGAAAATCATCCCCAGGGTTTTTCCACTCAGGCACTTTTCATCATACCCCTTACTGTGCCATTCTTTTAACTCTCTGGTAACGCTAAATATTTCCTCAATATCGGATGGTGTAAGTTCTGCGATTGAAATTAAATCCTTACATTTCATGGATATTCTCTCACTAAATTAAGGTTTAGAAAGAACCGTTTTTAAAATATTTAGCCCTTCATCAATATGCTGTTTTTTAACGTTAAGTGGCGGCATAAATCGAATAACTTTATCATGGGTACAATTGAGGAACAAACCTGCCTGGATACATTTTTTAATGAGGTCTGCGCCATTCACCGTGAGTTCAATTCCGATCATGAGACCTATACCGCGAACTTCACGGATAATTCCCTGCGTCTTCTGAAGGGATTTTAATTGCTCTACGGAATAGCTTCCCATTTCTTTTGCATTATTGAGCAAGTTTTCTTTTTCTATTGTTTCAAACACTGCTATTGCTGCTGCGCATGCCAGCGGATTTCCCCCAAACGTAGAAGCATGGCTGCCGGGGACAAGACTTTTTGCAATCTCTTTTCCGGCTACCATAGCTCCAATGGCTACACCGCCGCCAAGCGCCTTTGCCAGCGACATAATATCCGGTTCTATGCCGTAATGCTGATAGGCAAAATATTTTCCAGTCCTGCCCATACCACATTGTACCTCATCAAGGATAAGCAACAATCCTTTCTCGTTACACAGTTTTCTCACACCTTGCAGAAAATCTTTGGTAGCGATATTAATTCCGCCTTCGCCCTGAATCGGTTCCAGCATAATGGCACAGGTCTTATCATCTACTGATTTTTTTAATGCTTCCAGATCATTAAAAGGAACATAGGAAAATCCTTCGACGAGTGGCGCAAAGCCCTTATGATACTTCGGCTGTGCGGTTGCGGTAACCGTAGCGATTGTCCTGCCGTGAAATGAATCGGCAAACGTGATTATTTTATATTTTCCTGTATGAGAATTATGGATACGGGCAAGTTTAATTGCTGCCTCATTAGCTTCAGCTCCGCTGTTGCAAAAGAAGCACTGCCCTCCAAAAGATTTTTCTGATATGTGCTTTGCCAGTAAACCCTGTGGTTCTGTGTAATAAATATTCGGGGCATGTTGTAATTTGGCAGCCTGACGTTGAATAGCCTCTACAACATGAGGGTGGCAGTGACCAAGTAAGCTTACTGCCCAGCCTGAGAAGAGGTCAAGATAGCGTTTGCCTTCTGCATCCCACACATCGACACCGCTACCTTTCTCTAAGAGAATAGGGTTCCGAATATAATTCGGAATAACGTACTTGTCATACACTTCTTTTATCTCTTGTGTGTTCATATTTTATTCTTTACATCCCCTCGAAAATGAAAAGGGGGATTGAAATTTTCAATGGGCTTCAATCCCCAATGGTACAATTATACAATATTCATTATGAGATACAATAGTCTTATAGAAATATATACACCATTAAAAGGCGCTGAAAACAATACTTCCAAAGGCGCCAACGGGAATTTGCTCGCGATAGCTTTGTATTGTTTCTCTCATATCACTCAATAATTTTTTCACTTCTACATACAGTTCATCATTGGTAAGCATTTTAGATAAGGAACCTTCGCCCTGCTCTATCTTTTTAAGGAGATTCTTTACACTTTCCGAAGCCTCAGAAAGTCTTGACAGGGTATTATTGATAGTTTGTTCATTATTCGCAAGTACCCTTTGAGTAGTATCCACAGCAGATTCTATTTTGTTGCTGAGTGTTGTATCAACGATTAGTTTGCCCAATGTCCCTTGTCCTGAATTAATTTTTTCAGTGATGTTAAGCGTAGAATCCAGCAGTTTATTCAATTTAATGTTTGCTTTATCCAATGATTTTCCGGCGACCTTGAATGAATCAAAGACTTCTTTGGTTCCTTCAAAGGATGCAGAAATGTTTTGCACACTTGCCAGTGCACTATCCACTTTCGCTAACATATCAGCAAGGCTCGGTGATTCAATAGTTTTTATTATTTCACCAGCATTATATGCTGGATTAGAGACCGATGCAAGGGTAATGTTTACATGGCTTTTTCCGAGTAAGAAATCGGAGATAATCGACGCTTCCGATCCTTTCCGGACTACGATATCTTCTTGAATAGATATGACGACCTTAATCATATCACCTTCAACCGTAACACTTTTCACATGTCCAACCTTTGTGCCTGCCAGGGTAACATCATTTTGAGCCTCTAAACCTCTGGCTTCTTTGAAATAGGCTATAAGATCGTAGTAGTTGCCCCATTTCCTGAATGTCTCCAGGCGGAAGGTTAAAAGGGCGAGTATCGCTATGCCAATGATAAAGAATATGCCTACCTTAGTAGCGGAGATTGATGTTGATTCCATATTACATTCCTCCAAAGTTTAAAGGTAATTAATGAAAGAAATGTCCTCATAGGATTCTTGTCTTTTTCAGGATAAACACAAGGTTCGTTTCTGCAAAGAATATTCTGCAGGAAATCCTCTCTGGTTAGCTTGATGCATATGAGGAGCCAGGCTAAAGCCTTGCCCTGCATTTTCAATGGTTTATGTTTGTACACTTTTATGTCGGGTAATAAATTGAATAACGTAATCGTTGCTACTGCGCCTGATAGATTCCGGACTTCCTTCCTCAATGATCTTCCCCTGATAAAGCATGCAAATGTGATCACCAATATAAAACGCCGATTCCATATCGTGAGTTACAACAACTGCGGTCATTTTAAATTTCTGTTTTAATTCGAGGATAAGCTCATCAATATTTCCGGCCATAATCGGGTCAAGACCAGCTGTCGGCTCATCATACAGCACAACCTCCGGACTCATAGCTAGGGCGCGGGCAATGCCGACCCTTTTTTTCATTCCTCCGCTGAGCTCGCCCGGCAAACTGTTATATTTATGTTCCATTTTTACGAGTTTTAATTTTTCTATAACAATCTCGTTAATTTCCTTTTTTGAAAACCGGTGTTGTTCTTTGAGTCCTAATCCGACATTTTCAGCAACGGTAAGTGAATTTAGTAATGCAGCAGATTGAAATACCATAGCGAACCGGCTTCTGATGGTATCTAACGCAGGGCCTTTTTGTGTTGTAATATCTACACCCCGTATGAATATCTTCCCGGAATCCGGACTGATTAATCCAATAATGTGTTTTAGCAGGACGCTTTTTCCTGTTCCACTGCCGCCCATAATCACCGTCGTCTCACTTGCCCGTATCTGTAAATCGAGATCCTTTAATACCTGAAAGTTGCGAAAGGATTTATTGAGTTTCTGTATATCGATTTCAATAGCGTTTACAGCCATAATCTTGTGATAAAATAATTCAATATATATATGGTAACAAATGAACAGACCACAGATCTCGTTGTTGCTTCACCCACACCTGCAGCCCCTCCTTTAGCCTCCAAACCATAACGGCATCCTATAATGGCTATCGTAGCGCCAAAAACCGCTGCCTTTGTCAGTCCCTTAATAATATCAATAAATTGCAGGCTTTCTGCCATACGATCAAAATATATTTTTGCAGGGATGTGGAAATAGGTCGCAGCTACAGATGCACCGCCCAGAATACCTATCACATCTGCATAGACAACGAGAACAGGCAGCATACATAAACAAGCCAGGAAACGGGGCATAGCGAGATATCCTACCGGATTAATGCCCAGGGTCTTCAGTGCGTCTACCTCTTCTGATACCGTCATGGTGCCGATTTCTGCGGTAATTGCAGCGCCAATCCTGCCCGCGAGTAAGAGCGCTGTGAGTACCGGCCCTAATTCCCTTGCCATTGCGATGGGGACGATGGCGCCCAGAGATTCTGCCATACCGAATTTTTCCAGAGTATAACCAGTTTGAAGCACCATAACCATTCCCACAAAGAGCGAAGTAAAGGTGGCGATTGGTAACGTGTTAACCCCCATTTTTACCATAAAGTGGAAAATCTTGTCTACATTCCTGAAGGTATGTTTAGACCAATAGATGGTGCTGGCAAGAAGTTGGAGTAATTCACCTGTCAATTGAAATAAGGTAAGCGCTTTTATCCCTATATATGCTATTGGATTTGCCATGATATGAAAATTCCTCTTTATCGAAAATCTTCTTCCTTATTGTTCTATGGTTACCTTCTCATTTTTCGCCGTAAGAGTCAAAGGTATTTTTACGAGATACAACAGCTTAATATATCGGTCTGTTTCTTTTTTCTTATATTGAAAGATATTGCAGAAGAGAGAGAAACAGGTAATGTTGTTATTTTTATTTTTATAGAGAGAGAAAAAGGGTGCCATCTCCAGATAGGAAAGTCGCTCACTGTTTTCTGTATGATAGAGCCTCCACAACAGGCGTGTTGTTTTTCTCCCGGATGTCTTATCATTTCTCCGTTCATACATATGAAAGAACGATTTCCAGTTTCTTTCCCATGATTCATCATCTAAGAATGGATAGAGAGAGAATACTTCAAAATTTGTGGAATGATCAGGCTCTTTTTCTCGTTTATAAAAAGGCCAGATTTGTCTTAGTCCGGTGTATTTTTCCTCATGAATCAGATATTCATCACGTTTCCAGTAAAAAGGCAGAAACCGTACGGTATCTGTCTTTCTGGAATCACCCGTTTCATAGTGAAGTAACCAGAACAAGGGATAAGCAAACGATACGGTTTCTGAATTACGTTTGCGGTCAATATTCCAAAATGGTAAGAAGGTATTTTTATTCCTTTCCTTACCCTTTATCCTTGTCGCAATGGGAAACGGATAATCCCATCGTTCAAGCCCTCTCTGCTTGTCATCTACATGATTAAAGAGTGGCCATAAAATTGATTGGGAATCAGATACAGGAGATTTTTCTGAGATATAGAACGGAATAGTACCCCATCCTTCATATCTTCCAACGTTTTCTATCTCTGCATTGACATACGTGTACAGCGGCCACATGATAAAGCCCTTTTCAAACGATCTTTCCTTCTCGTGTTTTCCATAAAAAGGCCATACTTTATAACCGTACTCATCGCCTTTTGTGGATTGAGAATAATTAAAAATTGGCCAGATAATATTCCACGAATGGCGATCACCTTTTATAACCTCTGTATAGATAGGCCACAGGATAAATTGTATCTTGTCGCGATTAAACCGATGGTGAAATGTGCCATACAAGGGAAATATGGCAAAGTCTTTGTCCTTCCCGTTTTGAGTCCTGCTAAAAAAGACAGGGAAAAAGGTTCTCTCCTTTTCCGGAGTCTCACCGCTGGTATCTTTTGTATATGAATAGAATGGAAAGGACTTTGTATAAGTCCTGTTACCGGCGTGTACGGTATAGTTGAGAGGCCAGAGAAACTCTGATTTCTTATACTTTTCTTTCGGTATTTTTTTTACACTGTAGACGGGTCTAAAGCAGAATACCCTTGCATCCTTATCCTTGTGCCAACCGACGACGGGATAGAATGCCTCAATCTCCTTTTCACCTGTATCCGTATCTTTATTATAATAAAAAATTGGCCAAAAGTTTATATCCGGATCATAGTCTTCTGCATGTATATACGATAACGCAAAAAACAGGGTAGTTGATATCATGGAAAGCAGGACGCATTTTTGAACCATCCATATCCTTTCTTTATGAGGATTGTTACGAGATAAGAATTAATTTCATAATTCCTTAATCTTGCTGGTTAAAAAATTTGTAACTACTCAAAATACGGCGCAAAATAGAGGTAGGGGAGAACCTTGTGTTCGCCCTGATTATGGAAAAGTGCAGAGGCTTTAGGGTTTGCACAAAGTATGGGCAAACACAAAGTTCGCCCATACTATGATCCGACAGTATTTGGAGTAACTACGAGAATCCGGAGATCATCTCCTGCAAGAAAGCCCTTGTATTTGATTTACAAGGTAATACTTTGGTATATTTCTCTTTGAATCTCTATACAATGATTTGTGTTCCAACGCCTTTATCAGTAAAAATTTCCAATAAAAGCGCATGGGGAATTAATCCATTAATGATGTGTGCTTTTTTCACTCCCGCTTTAACCGCACTAATGCATGCTAACGCCTTAGGAAGCATACCACCACTAATTATCTTTTTATCAATAAGCTCATGAACTTCATTCTCATGCAGTGTAGAAGCCAATGAGGTTTCATCGCCCGGTCTTGTCATAATGCCATGGGTATTCGAGAGAAAGACCAGTTTTTCTGCTTTAAGTGATTCTGCGATAAATGCGGCCACATTATCTGCATTTACGTTATAGGCATTCCCATTTGTTCCTTTTGCAATAGGAGGAACAATGGGAATTGTGCGTGTATTACATAAACTTAAGAATCTATCTTTATCGATCGATGTTACCTTGCCTACAAAGCCAATATCTAATCTTTTAAACGTACCATCATGTGCTTTTGTCTCGATATAATATTTCTCTGCCTTTATTGGACAGTATCCATTTTCCCAAATGCAGGTTGCCTCATTACCTAATTCAGAGATTTTCTTTACGATAGAAGCGCTTATTTGATTTATGAGGATGTCTTTTGCTATTTCTAAGGTCTCAACATCGGTAATTCTATGTCCCTCAATAAATTTTGGACTCAAACCCCTTCTTGTCATTTCCTGGGTAATATGAGGGCCGCCACCATGAACCAGTATGGGTATAATGCCAACGGTTTTCATAAACACAATATCCTGGAGTACATTTGTCAGCACTTCATCGCTGGACATTGCTCCTCCACCAAACTTAATAACTACAATTTTATCTTTAAAAGATCGTATATAAGGAGTGGCTTCTATCAGTATACTTGCCTTGCGTATGGCATTTTCCATGTACTGTTATGCTCGCAAAAAGGGTGAATGATATCGAAAAAAAATAAGATAAAAAGAAATTGGATTATAGCAAAAGAGGCCCTTGTGTCAAGCTTAAACACAGGGCTTTTTGTGTTTGTTCATAGCAAAAAGTGTTGCAGCTAAAAATTGCAGTTGAAGCAGTTGGACACAGAAGAACACAGATAAAAAACACAGATTTTTCAGAAGCATGCCGTTAATCATCTATCAGGTGAGTTACCTGATAAATTTTTTTATATGTATCTGTACTTATCTGCGTTCATCTGTGTCCTGTTGTAAAATTCGGGCTACATTATGGCTATGACAAATTGCAATAGCAAGTGCGTCCGAAACATCATCAGGTTTTGGGATTTCAGACAGGCCAAGAATGATTTTTACCATTTCCTGCACCTGACCTTTGTGTGCATTTCCGTTACCTACGACCGCTTTTTTGACAACCGTTGCTGCGTACTCTGTAATAGGGATGTCTGCCAATGCAGCACATAAGAAGACAATGCCTCTTCCTTCACCAATCTTTATTGCAGACTTTATATTTTTACCGTAAAAAATTTCTTCGGTAGCCATTTGATCCGGTTGATGTTTAGAAATAATATCCATGATTTTATAATGGATGAACTTAAGGCGTTGTGGGAAATTGTGGCTTTTATCGGTTTTAATAGAACCATACTCTATGACCGTTATCCCCGGGCCTCTCTTTTCTATTAAGCCATAACCGGCAATACGTGTTCCTGGATCAATTCCGAGAATTTTCATAAACGGTTAATTCCCATCTCATTGTTTTTTGTATAAAGAATTCCTTCTATTATATTTATATTCATTTACTTGATTGTCAATGACAAATCTTTTAAAATCTTGTATAAAAATTATTTTTACATTTTTCTTATTGTTACTATAATACTCAATCTCATGTCGAAAGTAAACGTATCAGTTACTCTATGCAATATCAAATTAAACAACCCTACCATCTCGGCATCGGGAATTTTAGGTACTACGAGGGCATTACTAAAAAGAGTAGCGGAGAATGGTGCAGGGGCGGTAACTATCAAATCTATCAGCAGAGAGCCAAGGGAGGGACACAAAAACCCTACGGTCATCACATTTGAAGCAGGAATGCTGAATGCAGTAGGGTATTCTAATCCGGGCGTTGATAAAGCTGCAAGGGAATTTACCAATCTTCAGGATGTAGGCGTACCCGTGATTGCGAGTGTTGTCGGTACGCATAAAGATGATTTCGTGCGGGTTATCGAAGGTCTTTCCGTTACAGAATTTTCAGCAATAGAAATACCACTCTCCTGCCCGCATACCCCGGGATTTGGTCTTCTTGCAGGTCAGGGAACTCCTCAAGCCACCTTCGACATCACTTCTGAGGTAAGGAAGGTTACCGGCTTGCCGATATTTATTAAATTATCTCCCAATATCTCTGAAATCTGTACCGTTGCAAAAGCTGCGGAAGATGCAGGGGCTAATGCTATTACGGCGGTTAATTCAATGGGGCCCGGAATGATTATTAATATAGAGGCTCAAAAGCCCATTTTAAGTTTTCAAGTGGGAGGCGTTACCGGTGATGCCTTAAGACCTATTGCTGTAAGATGCATCTATGACTTATACAAGGCTATAAAAATTCCCGTTATCGGAGTAGGGGGGGTTTCAACGGGACGACACGCTATAGAAATGATGATGGCCGGGGCATCTGCTGTAGGAATTGGAACGGGTGTTTATTATCGGGGTATCGATGTTTTTAAGAAAGTATGTGAAGAGATGATTCAGTGGATGCAGGAAAACAGTATCGATGATATCAACAAGATTGTGGGTGCTGCACATGATTGAGCAACCAATTATGGTAAAGATTTGCGATATCCGGGAAGAATCCCCGAATGTTAAAACATTCTTTTTTGAACGAAAGATACATTTCAATCCGGGACAGTTTGTTATGGTATGGATACCTCTTTTGGATGAAAAGCCCTTTACCATATCCTACATTCAAGAAAACCTTCTGGGTATTTCTGTGCTAAAAAAGGGTCCATTTACCAGGGTATTCCATAGTAAAAAGGCAGGAGACCGTATTGGTATACGCGGTCCTTATGGTAAGGGATTCAATTTACAGATAAATTCGTGTGTTGTAGGGGGAGGGATAGGGATGGCATCTTTGGCAACTGTTATTGATACATTACCTGATGTAACCATTATACAGGGGGCGAGAAATTCCTCAGAGATACTCTATCAAAAACGCTTCAGGAATATGAGATTATGTACCGAAGACGGCGCTGTGGGATTCAAGGGAACAACAGTTGATCTTCTTGGTGAAATAATAAAAAAACAGCATTTTCGAAAGGTGTATGCGTGTGGTCCTGAGCCGATGTTGTACAAGGTGGTTGAATTATGCAAAAAGTATGACGTTGATTGCGAAGTATCTCTTGACCGATACATGAAATGCGGTTTTGGTGTATGTGGTCAGTGCGATTGCAGTGGTCAACGAGTCTGCGTTGATGGTCCTGTTTTTACTACCAGTGAATTAAATAAAATGGAAGATTTTGGGAAGATTACTATAACAAAGACCGGAGAAAGGGTTGTTATTGATAAGCGAATAATATAGAGTCGAAATTTTATTGACATTATAAAATAAATATAGTAACCTTTATTAGCTATTTTTGTTACATCTTTAAGGCCCCCATCGTCTAGTGGCCCAGGATGCCAGGTTCTCAGCCTGGAGACAGGGGTTCAAATCCCCTTGGGGGTACATTTATGAAAGATGAATAGAATGCCAATAAGCACATTTCATCAAGCACCACAAGATATTGGCGTATACTTTTCGTCAAGGCAACCTATTTTCAGAATCTTTTTAAAAGACATTTTAAAGTAACTTTATATTCTATGACCTTTGGGAATATTGGATAGAAAGGAAAGGTAAACTATATTATGGGCACTATTTATAGTTGTGGGACGTGTGGTTCAGTAACAACAGACAAGGGCCATTTATGTAAGCCGATACCTGCCAAAAAGGTTATTGCTTGTAAATTTTGTGGTACGTTAACAGATGACCCAAGGCATGTATGTGCGCCTAAGCTTGTTAATTTAAAGTATGCTTGTAATTCTTGCGGTCGTCTTGCTCCCAAACGGGAACTGCTCTGTAGTCCATCACCTATAACAAAACCGAAAAAAGCAGCAAAAAAGCCTTTAGTGAAAGCAACGAAAAAAAAGAAAGGAGCCTCTAAAAAGCCAAAATAAAGGAAAGTAGTATTCTAAAAGCCCTTTCCACCTGATCTATCCCATTTCATTTCTCCTGTTTTTTTAATTTTTCTCTCCATGCTGTGCCATGTCACACTTCTGTAGTGTCACAGTTCTGTGTCATGTCACATTTATTCTTGCCTGATTTTGATAATTTCATATTGTATATTTCAATTCTTTTTTAATTTCAGTTGCTATAAGATAATTTTTTAAAGTTATTCTTTATGTTATCACTTCAAATACTGGCTGTAAGACAATGTATTCTCAGTCATTGTGATTATTTAAAAACTGATAGAGGTTTACTACTAAAGAAATATATAATTATTTTACATTCCGATTATATATTGGCATGTCTTTTTCTATAAGAACACTTCAATAAAATGCGATACATTTTTCTCCATGTACCATACAGTATCTTTCAGGATTTACCATTAACTTTCCCGTAGGTGTTCTGCCGGTTATTTAAAGAGGAAGAAGCTAACGTGTAGATTATGTTGGTTGGTCGGGGCGAGAGGATTTGAACCTCCGACCTCCTGCTCCCAAGGCAGGCGCGCTAGCCAAACTGCGCTACGCCCCGTTATTTAAGAATGAATCACTTAAGACTTATATTATACGCTGTATATATTGAAATACAAGAAAAAATAATATTATAAAGATGTATAAGGGCTTATATTGCTAATTTATACAATACTGTAACATTTTTATAGCAGATAAATAAAAGTTCTTATGTCAAGAATAATTAAAATATTTGGAACAATAGTATTAGAGAGTTTTGTTTTTTTAGATAGTAGTAATTTATTTTGTTAACCTTATCTAGGAGGCAGAAGATGAGCGTACAGCAAAAGGAAAGATCCAGACGTAAAGTTATGAAAAGATACAACGAAAAAAACCTCTCCCTAAAAAATATTTGTACAGATAAAGCCGAAAGGTCTTGTCTTATGTGCGGTAGAAAATTTATTAGCCGGGGTCCCCACAACAGAAGATGTCAGAAATGCAATCAAAGGATAGATCAGGCTGCAGAAAATACATTTTACATGCCAACTGTGTATACGAACGAAGGTAGTGTTCTAGGTGAATTTGTGCCTATAATTGAGTAATAGTTATCCACAGTAATATTATAATTTATATAAAGGGTTGTGTCTCCGTGTTACACAACCCTTTTATTTATGTGACATAGGTGTGTCAATAGAATCGAGCCATATGTGTCATTTTTGCGTCATTTCCACGTGACTTTTTCTTATGTATGGAAACGGGCGGGGATCAAGTATACCTTCTTGATCTTCTTCTATAATATCAGGATTCCGGATAAAGCCGTTCGAGGATGACGTAAAGGGTCATCATAGATTAAAGCTTACACTCTTCTTACACCCATAGTGTACCAAATCATTCCCCTGTTTTACTTGCCATTCCCGAGAAACTTGTCATTCTAAAAACTTCTGTTTACCCCTAGCGTGCCTGAGGTTGCGCGTTGTCAGAGAAGTGAAAGTCATCTCCAGGTAAAACACTTTTCGGCCTGTAACTGACCATAACTGTGTCACCGTGAGACTTAAAATCGGCATGGGAAAGAGTAAGAGGAGCGTCAAATATCATGTGCTCGCATTATGATAGGCCATCAGAGTAGGAATTGATGTATGGACTTAACTGTGCAGCCTTTAGTCAGTGTAGTAACACCTGTACATAACGGTGAAAAGTATTTAGCGGAATGTATTGAAAGTGTATTAGCACAAACATACCAGAATTGGGAATATCTCATTGTAAATAATCGGAGTACAGATCGTACTTTAGCTATAGCGCATGATTATTCAAAAAAAGATAAACGGATACATATTTATAATAATGATCACTTTTTAAATGCTCTTCAGAATCACAACCATGCATTTCGTCTTATATCTCATGAGAGTAAATATTGCAAAGTAGTGCATGCTGATGATTGGATATTTTCGGAATGTTTAACAAAAATGGTAGAGCTTGCCGAAAAGCATCCTTCTGTAGGTGTTGTAGGATCTTATCGCCTCGATAACATTAAGGTAAATTGTGATGGAATTCCCTATACCGTCACTGTTATATCAGGACGGGAAATATGCAGGTCTATTATACTTGGCGCCCGATGTATTTTTGGTTCACCAACAACAACATTACTACGGTCTGATGCTATAAGAAGTCGTAAATTCTTTTATAATGAAAATAATTTCCATGCTGATAAAGAGGCTTGCTTTGATGTTCTGCAGGACTATGATTTTGGCTTTGTGCATCAAGTCCTTTCGTTTACGAGGAGACATAACAGGACGATAACTTCGTCTGCAGGGGAATTTAACACATCTTTTTTAGGAAACCTTATTATCCTGAAAAAATATGGTTCTCTCTACTTACATGAAGAAGAATACAAAAAAATATTTAGGAAGTGGAGAATGAAGTACTACAGATTTTTTATGAAAATTTTTTTTTCCAAGAAAAAGAAAAGAAAAGAATTTTGGAATTATTATAAGGTTGGGCTAGAAGAAATCGGGTTTCCTGTTACTCCGGTAAAATTATTGAAGGTATTGTTTGTGCATTATCTTATCAAAAGTTTTATCTAATCAGGTACAAGTAAATTTTATGAGTGATATTGCAGTTTATGCAGAAGGACTTGGCAAGCAATTTAAAATAGGCATTCGGCGGCTTTTATCTTTTATCAAAACGTAGGGCAAGGCTTTAGCCTTGCTTCCCCCGCCTGAATTGTGCACGGGGATAGCAAACCTAAAGGTTTGCCCTACGGAATTGAAATTCCTCTATATTCAATTAGGTAACAAACTGCACATGTTTTACAAATTTGACCCGGTCTGCTTATGTGTGCCCGCCCATTGAGCAAGTTCAAGCCTATGTGTGTGTTTTAACTGGATTAGGTGGAGGGATCTGCTTGGGGATTATTGTATTCAAAGATTATTTCTTCTGAATGAAAAGTCAGAAGAATCAAAGAGCGAATTCCCCGGTATGAGCAAAAAGCCTCTTGCTAAAATATTTCTTGACAATATCTTTTTATATTTTATATAATGCCACCTCTCGTTTTGAGAATGAGTCTCATTTACTTTCTATAAGGAGGGCAGTTGTGCGGTATATTCGTTATTTGATGTTCATGGCAGTACCTTTGTTTGTAGCTTTATCTATTGCAGATGTCTTTGCAGAATCTGCAGAAACAGAGGCTTTAAGTGACAAAGTTGATAAACTGGAAAGGGAATTGGCAGAATTAAAAGACTTGCTCAAGCAACAAGTTGAAAGAGATACTCAAAAAGAAAAGGAGATTGAATCGTTAAAGGCAAAAGATACCCAAAAAGATCAGGAGATCGCTTCATTAAAGGAAGACGTCCAGAGAGGAACTACGTATCCGGAAATTCCTTATGCAGGAGAGCCTGCTGAGAGATCATATTTTGCTGAAAAGACTGCCGAACTCGAGAAAAAGAAATTAGGTCCGGCCTTTAGTGGGCCATATACAAAGCCATTTTTGAGAAGGTTTGGTAGAAATACCTATCTTGGCGGTTATATGGATTTTGAGTTCTGGCAATCAGAAAATAATAGCAGCGGGAAACATGGCTTTGACCAGCACAGATTTATACCATTTATATACTCAGACATCTCCGATCGTGTAAAGCTTGCGGCAGAATTAGAATTCGAGCATGGTGGTGTTGGAGGCGGCAGGGATGGAGAGGTAATTCTGGAGTTTGCAACGGTAGATTTCCTGATAACAGATTGGATTAATTGGAGAGGCGGTTTTCTTCTTACTCCTCTGGGAAAGTTTAATCTGGTTCATGATTCTCCTTTACAGGATCTTACCGACCGGCCATTGGTAAATCAATTTATTATTCCAACAACTCTTACTGATGCAGGCATGGGTTTTTTTGGTAGCCTCTATCCATCAGAATTAAGCAAATTGGATTATGAAATCTATATTACAAACGGTGTATTCCATGGTTTAGACGATGATGGCACGCCGCATTTTGCATTAAGCAACGGGT
This sequence comes from Candidatus Jettenia sp. AMX1, assembly GCF_030263775.1. Taxonomy (NCBI): domain Bacteria; kingdom Pseudomonadati; phylum Planctomycetota; class Candidatus Brocadiia; order Candidatus Brocadiales; family Candidatus Brocadiaceae; genus Candidatus Jettenia; species Candidatus Jettenia sp. AMX1. Next base: position 3,556 of record NZ_SZPP01000029.1, on the reverse strand, counting down.
TGAGAGGTTCACGGGGCGGATTTGAGTTTGATAATGAGAACCAAAGTCCCGGTGTTGTAGGACGTGTTGCATATAGCCCGTTTATAGGCCTGGAGTTGGGTGGTTCTGCTTATACGCAGCGATATGACGATGCTAACGAGAATCAGATAACCATTTCAGCAATAGATTTTGCATACCAAAGAGGAGCCTTTGAACTGGTAGGTGAAGGGGCTTATGCCTTCATAGAAACAAATACTGCTGCTGAAACTGCCGGTATTGCCGATTCCATGTGGGGATATTATGTGGAAGGCCGGTATCATTTTATGCCTCCTGTGTTACGAGCATGGGCGCCGCAAATCTTTACAGAAAATTCAACATTCACCGGTGTTGTAAGATGGGATCAGGTGCAAACATCTGCGCTAGCCGGAGGCGAAAGGGTTAATCATTTAAGGACTCGTATTACACCCGGCCTCAACTATCGCTACACGGAGGATACGGTGTTTAAATTCGATTACCAGATTAATGTTGAACAAAAAGAGCTGGCTGATGTGGGTAACAATGCCTTTGTATTCTCTGTCGCAACGTATTTTTAATGTTTAGGAGTCTTCCTAAAGTAAGGGGCATATTCCCACATGCCCCTTACTGATTTTTTCATGAGGAGAGAGATTGTAAGATTTTACGTCTCTCCTGCCAAAGGTAGTCCCCTGTATGATTCATGTAAATACCGAGTGAAAGGATAATGAACAGGTTGAAAAGAAAGATAGTGGTGCTTGGTGGCGGACCTTGTGGCCTATCCGCTGCGTGGGAATTGTCTAAATACGGACATGACGTCACCGTAGTTGAAAAAGAACCAATGGTAGGAGGGTTATGTATCACGAATGAATACAAGGGTTACCGGTTTGATCTTGGCGGCCATCGTTTTATTTCCCGGAATGAAGAGCTTGTTTGTGATATTCGTAAGATGATGGGTGATGAACTCCTGGTGTCAAAGAGAAAAAGTGTAATCTTATTAAAGGAAAAGGTTTTTCATTATCCGCTATCAATAAAAGATATTGTTCTCAAGATGAATGTCTGGACGAATCTTAAGGTGCTTACAACGTATATCATGGCGGCCTTTTTAAAGATTGTTTTCCGGAAAAAAGATATCTCTTTTGAGAATTGGATTGTCAACCGCTTTGGAAGAACTCTGTATACTCTGTTTTTTGGTCCTTATACCGAAAAGTTATGGGGTATCTCACCAAAACGTATCTCATCAGACTGGGCATCTCAAAGAATTTCACTTCTGGATCTCAAAGATGTACTTTTTCGTCTCTTTAGGTTAAAAAAGGATACACCCCGGACCTTTGCTCAAACCTATTTTTATCCTAAAAAGGGTATAGGTCAGATGTTTGATATGATGAGCGAAGAGATTAAGAAAAAAGGTGGAAAGATTGTTCTGAACGCAAAGGTTTCTCATATAAGAGTGCATGATAATCATATCGAAGGTATAGATTACCTGCAGCGTGGGAGTATGAAGACGGTCAATTGCGACTTTATTATTTCAACCATACCCCTGCCAGATCTCATCCATGCTTTTCCCCGTCATCTTGCGAAAGATGTTTTGTATCATGCAGATGCCTTAAAGTTCCGTGCAGTTCGTTTCGTAAATATCTTAGTGGATCTTCCCGATATTAGTGAAAATACCTGGATGTATGTCTCTGAGGGTAAATATATCATGACGCGTATCCAGGAGCCAAAACGGAGAAGTATCTTTAATGCACCGGAAGGAAAGACTTCCGTTCTTTTGGAAATTCCCTGTAATGAGCATGATGAAATATGGAATTGTTCAGAAGAAGATTTATTACAACGCTGTTTAAGAGATTTAAACGAGCTGGGTATCGATATACAGGATAAGATTATAGATTATTTTACAACAAGGGTAACTCATGGCTATCCTGTCTATAGTCACGATTATGGAATACACCGGCTGGAGATTTTTAGCTTTCTTGATACCTATGAAAATATAGTTACCTGCGGCAGACAAGGCACATTTCGGTATCTTTTTATGGATACAGCGATGGAGATGGGTATCGCCGCTGCCCGGAATCTTATGCTCGATAACGTAGCCGGAAGAGAGAAGGTACAACTCATGCGTTCCGGGGGTGAACTGATTGAGGTAAGTTCTGTAACAGCATAGGCATTGAAATGTAAAAAATTTTATATATTTGTTGAGATTAAGACTCAAGATAATCTAATGTATAGGAATTTCAATTCTGTAGTGGCAAGGAGCACCTTGCCACTACATGCTTTTGCGATTTGAAAGTCACCAAAGGCCTAGTTTAAGTTGCTATGTGGTTTATTCCTTTTAAAGGAATATCTTTAAAATTTTAGAAAAAGGAGAACTTGAAAAAATGGAACGGCGATATAAAAAAATTGTATGTGGAATGGGAGCTATTGCTCTTCTCAATGGATTGACGTTCTTTACCCATACCGTTGTAGCACATGCCGTGGATGTTATTAGCAACGTTGCCAAGGACCCTGCTGATATTCCAGGCCGTATATCGCGGTCCTGCCCGAAGACTGTAACGGTAAATCTGGTTGCCAAAGAGGTTGTTGCTGATCTTGCCCCCGGAAAGAAATTCTGGTTCTGGACTTTTGCAGAAAAAAAAGGGGATACCGTAGGACCAGCAACTGTTCCGGGTCCTATGGTACGGGTAATGGAAGGCGATACGGTAGTCATTAATCTAACGAATGACTTACATAACGAGGAACCACATAACCTTGATTTCCATGCCGGTTTTGGCGCCATGTTAATGGATATTGAACCTGGGGAGACTGATACCTTAACGTTCAAGGCGAAGCGGGAAGGGGCATATATCTACCATTGCGGCGCTGAAGGAATGCCATGGGAGCATGTAGCCTATGGGATGTATGGCCTGATTGTTGTCGAACCAAAGGGAGGTCTTTCAAGGGTCGATAAGGAATTCTATATCGGGCAGGGTGAATGGTATATCAAACCAGGTATTGAGGATCATCCACACATCCGTGGTTATTCCCTTGATGAGGATAAGGCGCTGGCTGAGCATCCCGATTATTTTACCTTTAATGGTCATACACAGGCGCTTATGGATCCATCAATATACGGCAACGCAATAACCGTGAATCAGGGTGATAAAGTCCGCCTCTTTTTTGTCGCCGGCGGCCCTAATATTGGCTCAAATTTCCATATTATCGGCCAGATCTTCGATAAGTTTTATCCTGGCCATCGTCGTGATTTTATCAGGAATGAGGAGACAGCTTACATTCCTCCCGGATCTGCCGCAGTATTTGAGTTCAAGGCGTTAGCGACCGGCGATTTTCTTATTGTTGACCATGCGCTGTTCAGGGTGCCAAAGGGGGCTGGAGGTTTACTGCACGTAAAATAAGTTGACCGAAAAAGTTAAAATAAAAGGAGTAATCGTAAGTGAAGAAAAGGCTAAAAATATTGTTGTTTGCTTTCCTAGTATAAGGTTTCATTAAAACATCGACAATATCAGTGATATTTGCTATAATACTTGCCAAAAACTTCGAAAGGAGAGATCATGGCAAGAAAAACAAA